>CALFXX010000039.1 GCA_937952975.1 uncultured Alcaligenaceae bacterium | reverse complement strand
ATCTCACTCAGTCGGTAAACGCAAGCGGCGTGCAAGTGTTAAGCGGCGAAAGTGCACGCGTGACCAGCCAAGACACCTCGGGCGTCAGTCTTGAACAAGGTGCGCGCCAGTTGCGCGCAAAATTGGTGATTCAGGCGGATGGGCTCACAGGTATCGAACCCACTCGTGAATACACTCAGTATGCGTTGCTCACACGCGCCCGCGCGAGCAGACCACGGGCAGGCTGGGCCTTCGAACGCTTTACAAACGAAGGACCCTTAGCCGTTTTGCCTCACCCCGAGGCGTTGGGCGAGCAATCAATCGTCTGGTGCTGTACGCCTGAGCGTGCCAAAGCGTTGCAAGCCTTAGCGCCCGAACACTTTTCACAAGCTCTGACCGAGATGTTTGGTTCACGGCTGGGTACGTTGACAGTACAAGGGTCGATTGCCTGCGTCCCACTCGCCATGACCTTACGTCCTCAAGCGGTCGACGGACGTTGCGTAGCCATCGGCAATGCCGCTCAAACCCTGCATCCTGTGGCAGGCCAAGGCTTGAACTTAGGGCTGCGTGACGCCGCGACGCTTGCGATTGCTTTACGCGAGTGGCTTGTGACTCCCGAGCAAATGCCTCACGAAGCCTTGCAACGCTATGAGCAGCTGCGCGGCCCTGATCGTCAACTGACGGTTCGGTTGACGGATTTACTTTCGCGTGTGTTCACCACAAAAGCACCTGTGATTGAGCACGCCGCCGGCCTGGCACTATTAGGGATGGATCTTTTGCCAGCCCTACGCGCACCGCTCGCACGCCATTTGTTGCAAGGTCTCAGGCTCTAGCGGTAAGCCCGAGGCGTTACAATTTGGCCATGAATATCGGCCCCTGGTCTCTTAATAACAACGTTTTCGTCGCCCCGATGGCTGGGGTGACAGATCGGCCGTTTCGGCAATTATGCAAGCGTCTGGGTGCGGGCTACGCCGTGTCTGAGATGGCGGCTAGCAACCCACAGTTATGGCAAACCGTTAAGTCTTCGCGTCGCCTGAATCACGATGGCGAAAGCGATCCAGTTGCCGTGCAAATTGCTGGCGCTGACCCACAAATGATGGCGCAGGCAGCGGTTTTTAATATCGGCAAGGGTGCTCGGGTGATTGACATCAACATGGGCTGCCCGGTCAAAAAAGTTTGCAATGTGGCCTCGGGCTCGGCTTTACTGCGCCACGAAGACCTCGTGGCCCGCATCCTTGAAACCGTTGTAAACGCCTGCACGCCGCTTGGGATCCCTGTCACACTGAAAACTCGCACAGGGTGGGACCGAGAGCATCGCAATGCCTTGCGCATCGCGCACCTTGCACAAGAAACTGGTATCTCAGCCCTGACCCTGCATGGTCGCACCCGTGCAGATCTGTATTTGGGCGAGGCTGAATACGACACCATTCGCGAAGTCAAAGCCAGCATTTCGATTCCGGTAGTCGCCAATGGTGACATCGATAGCCCTCAAAAAGCCCGCACTGTGCTGGCGTACACAGGCGCCGATGCCGTCATGATCGGCCGTGCGGCACAAGGTCGCCCCTGGATTTTTCGAGAAATTGATCATTTTCTGCGTACTGGCGAGACGCTAGCGCCCCCAACCTGGACAGAGATGCGTGAATTATTACTGCACCATCTCGCTGACCACTACCAGTTTTATGGCGAAAGCGTTGGGGTCAAAACCGCACGCAAACACATCGGGTGGTACGTCAGCGGCCTAGAAAATGGCACTGCGCTGGCGGCTCATATCAACCGCCTTGAAACCACCACCGAGCAATTTGCAGCGGTCGACTGCTGGTTTTTGACCCAAGCCGAGACGTACGCAGACAGTCTGGCCACAACCTGCGACAATAATGGACTTAGTTCGCCATACCTGCACGCCGCCTGAAGGCCGTTCTTATGAAAAAAAATAATATCCTTGATGAAGCGGTACGCCTCAGCCTTGACAATTACTTTGCCGACTTGGGCGACACTGAACCCAACGATCTCTATGACATGGTGGTCGGCTGCGTCGAACGCCCGCTGTTAGCCATTGCGATGCAACGCGCCAATAACAATCAATCGCGTGCCGCCCTGATGCTGGGCGTCACCCGCAACACTCTTCGAAAAAAACTGTTAGCACACAAGCTCATATGACTATTCAAACCGCACTGCTCTCTGTTTCAGATAAAGCCGGCATCGTTGATTTTGCCAAAGCACTCGCCAAGCGTGGCGTCAGGCTTCTTTCAACCGGAGGTACGGCCAAGTTACTGGCCGAGGCCGGCTTAACAGTCACCGAAGTCGCACAGCACACAGGCTCGCCTGAAATTCTGGATGGCCGAGTTAAAACCTTGCATCCAAAAATTCATGGCGGCCTTCTGGCTCGACGCGACAGCGCCGAACATTTGCAAACCATCCAAGAGCATGGCATCGATCGTATCGATCTGCTGGTCGTCAATCTCTACCCCTTTCGCGCGGCCGTCGCCAAGCCCGACTGCACCTTCGCCGATGCCGTTGAAAACATTGACATTGGCGGGCCCGCCATGCTGCGCGCGGCGGCAAAAAATCACGGCACCGAGGCCGGTGGCGTCACTGTGGTCATTGACCCCGCTGATTACCCACGCGTTTTAAAAGAAATGGATGCCACAGGTGACACGTCGTATGGGCTGCGGTTAGCACTCGCCACCAAGGTCTACGCACACACGAGCGCCTACGATGGCGCGATTGCGGCATACCTCAGCAGCCTGGTTGCCGCAGAGCCCGCACAAGAAGCAGTCCCCGAGCGCAGCACTTGGCCCAACACACTGACCTTACAAGTTCATCAGCAACAAGTGTTGCGCTACGGTGAAAATTCTCAACAGCGCTCGGCGTTTTATGTCGATCCCACTTGCCCCGCAGGGCTGTTAGGCAACTTCGTACAGTTACAGGGCAAAGAACTTTCGTACAACAACATCGCCGACTCTGATGCGGCCTGGGATTGTGTGCGCAGCTTTGCCGAGCCAGCCTGTGTCATCGTCAAGCATGCAAATCCATGTGGCGTGGCCGTCGCCGACAAGGCGGTCAACGCCTACCTCAAAGCGTTCAAAACCGACCCAACCTCAGCCTTTGGCGGCATCATTGCCTTTAATCGCACCGTTAACCTGGCGTGTGCCAAAGCGATCAGCAATCAATTTGTTGAAGTCTTGCTAGCACCCGCTTACGACAAAGCTGCGCTCGAATTTTTGACCGCCAAGAAAAACGTACGTGTGTTGCAAGTACCAATGGGTGACGGACAAAATGACATTGATGTCAAGCGTGTTGGTGGTGGCTGGCTGGTGCAAACACCCGACTCGCAGACCGTGCAGGCAAGTGATCTGAAGGTCGCGACGCGCACACAACCTACCCCCGCTCAACTGAGCGATTTACTGTTTGCCTGGAAGGTCGCCAAGTTTGTTAAGTCAAACGCCATCGTCTTTTGTGGCGAGGGCATGACCTTAGGCGTCGGGGCAGGTCAGATGAGTCGTATTGATTCAGCGCGCATCGCCTCGATCAAGGCTGAAAATGCAGGCTTAACGCTTAAAGGTTCAGCCGTTGCATCTGATGCGTTCTTTCCGTTTCGCGACGGCTTAGATGTTGTGATTGATGCGGGTGCAACTTGCGTCATCCAGCCTGGTGGCAGCATGCGTGACGACGAGGTGATCGCCGCGGCCAACGAACGCGGTATTGTGATGGTGCTGACTGGCATGCGTCACTTCAGGCATTAAGTCACACTCAATGATGGCTCAACGCTCTGTGTGCAAAATCGTATGCGCATCTTAGGCGTTGACCCAGGCCTGCGCCGCACAGGGTTTGGCGTAATCGATTTGATCGGCAGCCGCCTGACCTATGTGGCAAGTGGCACCATCGTCGTACCTACAGACATCACACTCCCTCTCAGACTCAAAGTGATCCTGGATAATCTGCGCCAGGTCATTGAAGAGACGCAACCTGATGTCGCCTCGCTAGAAATCGTATTCATGAATACAAACCCCGCAACGACCTTGTTGCTAGGTCAAGCTCGCGGTGCAGCCCTATGTGCGCTGGCAGATCGGGATTTAGCCGTGTTTGAATACAGTGCACTACAAATTAAGAAGTCTGTCGTTGGAGCTGGGCGCGCCGCAAAAGAACAAGTTCAACTGATGGTTCAGCGTTTGTTATCGCTAGATGGTGTCCCTGCGCCCGACTCTGCCGATGCGCTCGCGTGCGCCATCTGCCATGCACACGTTAGCCCGATGGCTGAAAAACTTGGCGTCACAAACTACCAACAGCGCACCGCACGCGGTCGTACGCGTGTACGCGGCGGCCGACTACTCGGCTAACCTAAGGAACACAATCATGATCGGTCGACTCACGGGCACCTTGTACGAAAAAATGCCACCACGTATTGGCTTGGATGTGCAAGGAGTCGGCTACGAAATTGATGTCTCGATGACGACGTTTTATGCGCTGCCAGAGCTCGGCGCACAAGTCACCATTCTGACGCACCTCACCGTGCGAGAAGATGCACACATTCTGTTTGGGTTTTCAAGCGCACAAGAACGTGCGGCGTTTCGCGAACTTGTGAAAGTGAGCGGCATTGGCGCACGCACAGCGCTTGCGGTGTTATCGGGTATGTCCGTCGCAGATCTGGCGCAAGCCATTACGCTGCAAGAGCCTGCGCGCCTCACACGCATACCCGGTATCGGTACCAAGACGGCCCAACGCCTGCTACTTGAAATGAAAGGTAAGCTTGGCGCTGACTTAGGCGCCACGCCTAGTGTGTCTGCAGGCAACCAAACAGATGTACTGCACGCCCTGACCGCCTTGGGTTATTCAGAGCGCGAGTCTCTGACTGCACTGAAAACGTTGCCAGAGGGCGTGAGCGTTTCAGATGGCATCCGACTCGCACTCAAGAGTTTGTCACGCTAGTCGACACTGGCGCCTGACAACTTCACGGCCTCGGCCCAGTTTTTAACTTCGACATCGATCACTTTTTGAAACTCAGCGGGCGAGCTGTTATTGATTTCACCGCCCATTTCAAGCAGACGCTGTTGCATGCCGGGTTCAGCTACCAGACGGTGTACTGTTTGGTAGATTTTTTGGCGTAACTCTTGTGGCATTGTTGCTGGGCCAAACAAACCAAACCAAGTTGCCGCATTGAAACCAGGCATACCCGCCTCAGTCATGGTGGGTACGCCAGGCAGCGCGTCAACCCGCGTGGGGTGGGCCAGGGCAATCGCGCGCAATTTGCCCGATTTAATGTAAGGCAGCGCTGCAGATAAAGTCACAAACGCCACCTGCACCTGCCCGCCAATTAAATCCGTCAGCATCGGCGGATCGCCCTTGTAGGGCACGTGCACAAAGGGGACTCCCGTCTTGGCTTTAAAGAGCTCACCGGTCAAGTGCTGTGGAGTACCGTTACCGGTCGACGCCATCGACAAGCCATTTTTTTGCGCTTTGGCATACGCGACTAATTCAGGCACTGTGTTGACTGGCAGCACCGCAGTCGTGACCAACACCAACGGGATCGTTGACACCAGAGTGATTGGTGCAAAGTCTTTGATCGGATCGTAGTTGAGCTTTTTGTACAGGCTAGCGCTAATCGTATGCGCCGCGGTTGTCATGTAAAGCGTATAACCATCGCCAGGTGCGCGCGCGAGCGCCTCAGCGGCCAAGGTCGTGCCGGCACCAGGCCGATTAGCGACCACCACCTGTTGCCCCCACACCGCGGGCAACTTCTCTGCAATCAGTCGCGCAATCACATCGGTCGCACCACCCGCCGGGTAAGGCACCACAAGCGTAACTGCTTTTTCAGGAAACTCAGCCGCGTAAGAGTTGGTGAAGGTAGACACAGCCGCTAGCAACGGGAGCAACAGACCAAAGGCTGTTTGAGTCACTTTTTTAGCAAATAAATTTTTCATCTTTCTCTCAGATGCAGAATAAATTGTCTCTATGAACAAATGAAACTTATCTTGTTGCCAGCTTGATCTTAGCTTGTTACCTTATCCGCTTCAGACCAAAGCTAGTCAGCCCAGCGCTGAGTCTTCCAAAGTTGTTTTAAATCAAGATCAGCGCGAGCCAGCCGCGCTTGCCAGGCTTCACTCGCCACATAATCGAGTTCAGTAAATTGCGAACGAATTTGTTGAATAAACTCGGGGTTTTTTGCAATATTGCTAAGCGCTGTTTCCAACTTTTGTTGCACATCCTTAGGCAAGCCTTTGGGCCCGACCAAGCCACGCTCAGACGCCAAGACGACGTCTACACCCTGCTCTTTAAACGTCGGCACGTCTGGGGCCAGCACCGAGCGCACCTCAGCGGCTTGCGCCAAAATACGTAAATGAGTGCCGTTGTAAGGCATGGCTTCTCCGACGTTCATCCCACCCACGTCAGTATGGCCACCAAACACGGCATTGCGCTGAGGTGCCGCGCCATTGAACGGCACATGATTCAGTTTCGTGCCCGTCGCCTTTTCAAAAAAAGCCATTTGCAAATGATCATCGGTGCCGATACCCGAAGTACTCACACTGATTTTCCCGGGATTCGCGCGAGCAGCGACCACCAGATCTGCAAGCGTTTTGTAAGGCGAATTGATGCTCACGCTAAATGCGCACGGATCTCTGACTAGGTTCGCTAAATAAGTAAAGTCAGCCGGCACATAGCCCGCATCACGTTCAATCGGTATCGTCAGTAAGCCCGGCATGTTTGTCATGCCCAGGGTGTGGCCATCGGGCTTGGCGCGCGCCACATACGCCAACCCAATCGCCCCTGAAGCGCCCGACTTATTGACCACCACCACCGAGCCACCAAGTTCTTTCTCAAGATACGTAGCAAGCGTGCGAGCCGTAATGTCAGTACCGCCACCCGGCGCAAAGCCAACGACAATTTCGATCGGCCGATCAGGCCAAGCCCAGACCGGCGTTGCAAAGAAACTTAAACAACAAACAAGCACTGTCATGCATTGCATAAGAGAGCGTTGCATCTGAGATCCTTTTACGTTGAACGTTCAGAGTGAGGCTTTTACCTTACTTGTTTTGCTGCTCAAGCCACGACAGTAAACGAGTGACGCCCTCTTTCATCGTCACGACCGGTTTCCAGCCGATCACGTCGCCGGCTTTGTCGTGCGGGATATGAAACGCACCACCTGAGGTCAAGCGAACTTTGCCGGGTGGGTCAGGACGAATCTCTGGCTTAAGCGAGCTTTTGCAATACTCAAGGACCAATTGAACCAGCTCGCCCGTCGTGATGGGGGCTGGTCCTGAGACGTTCACCGCCACATCTGTCGCAGTACTTTGTAGGGCTGCCATATTGGCGCGTGCGACGTCTGAGACATGCACAAAGTGCTTGGTGTCCGTACCATCACCCGGCAAGACCGGTGCCTGACCTTTGCGCACCAGATCATAGGTTTCCATGATGTAGAGCGAATTCGCGGCACGGTAGTGCTGACGCTCGCCATACACGGTTGAATAACGCAAGACCACGTAATCTTGACCTGCGCTTTGGTGATAGTGCCGACACAGCTGCTCGCCCATGATTTTTGACGCGCCGTACAAAATCGCAGCGGGTGGCGCACCGACCGAATAAAACGGCGTTTCTTCGTGCAAGGCACCCTTGATACCCGTGCCATAACCATAGACAGCGTTCGACGAAGCAAAGACGACTTTTTTAACTTGATTGACCCGACAGGCTTCGAGCATGTTTTGCGCGCCGCGAATATTGACATCGACCGCTTGCCACGGTGTTTGCGAAAAACCCAGCGTCATATAGGCCGCTAAATGCACCACACCATCTACGCCTTTGGTTGCATCCAACAAATCAGGCAAGCGCATTAAATCTGCGCGTACGATTTTGATACGTGGGTCATTCTGCAAATGCGCGATGGCATCCATTGAGCCAAACGAAAAGTTATCAAGCAGCAGAACTTCACGCGCACCTTCTTTCAGTAGCAAATCAGCCGTGTGTGAACCGACCAGGCTGGCGGCACCTGCAATCAAAATGCGCGACTCTTTAATATTTAAGGCTTTACCTTGTTTAACCGTTGTCATCTTTGAATTGTCTCGTATTGTTATGAATAAAATACAGTCATGCTAAAAATTTTAAACTGCCTCTGCCTTGACCTGAATCCTCTTTAAACAGGTCGCAGCGCTTAGCCCCGACAATTTTTTAATTTAAGTGGCGGGCTTCAAATAAATGGGTGCCACCGACTCAAGGGGTGTGGCGACCAAGTTTAAAACCGCAGCCATCGGTTCGGTGCTGACGTTATCAACCGATAACGACAGCAAATTATCGCGCGACATCAGCGGCTCGCCAGGCAAGCACTCAAACAAGCGTGCTTGCAAGCGCCCAAGCGCCATCGGCAACTCAAGGACCACGCGCGGATGACCGCTCCAGAGTGCGGCGAGCTCAACCAATTCACCCAGTGTGTAGGCGCGCGGGCCTGCAAGGTCATAGGTATGGTTGGCTGCCGCAGGCAAGGTTAATACGTTCATGACGGCACTGGCCACATCCCCTACGTACACCGGCTGCATTTTTGCGCCAGCGCCAGCAATAGGCAACACAAAAAAGAAACGCGCCAACTGCGCAAACATATTCATAAATTTATCTTCAGGGCCAAATACCACTGAGGGCCTGAAGATCGTGAAGTCACCCGTCTGGGCGCCCGAATACGCGTTGCGGATCGCCTCTTCACCTGCTGCCTTCGAGCGTAAATAACCGCTAGGCGCCTTTGCATCTGCACCCAAGGCGCTCAGATGAATAAAGCGCTTGACTTGATGAACGCGGCACGCCTGAGCGATGCGACGTGGCAATTGCACATGTGCGCGATCAAAATCGGGGCCATAAGGCTGACCCTCGCGACTATGCAAAATACCAACAAAGTTCAGCACGAGGTCGCAGCCTGCCACCAAGCGGTCAAGCGTGGCGTCATCATGAATATCAGCTTGCATCACCGTCACGGTCGGGTGAACCAAGAGCTCGCGACCATGCTGAAACTGACGGGTCGGCACATGCACGACATGCCCTTGCGCCACCAGGCGGCCCACCACTTGCCGCCCAATAAACCCTGCCCCGCCAATTGCCAGAATGCGCATACAACCCCCAAAGAGACTCAAGCCTGCGTGATAAAGCCCGCATAGGATTTCAAGTCTACATTACCACCACTCAAGATCACGCCCACGCGTGCGCCAGGGGGTACAGCTAAGGCCCCATGCATCACCGCCGCGGCGCCCAAGCAACCGGTCGGTTCAACGATGATTTTCATCCGCTCGCCAAAAAATTTCATTGTGGCAACGAGTTGTGGGTCAGTGACCGTCAAAATATCCGTCACTTTTTGTTGGATGACACCAAAGGTCAGCTTGCCCAGGTACAGCGTCAACGCACCATCGGCGATTGAACGTGGGGGCTCGATGCGCACGACCTCACCTTTACGCAATGATTGCTGACCATCGTTACCCGCTTCGGGCTCGACACCGTACACCTTACACTTGGGGCTCAACGCAGCGGCTGACAAGGCACTACCCGCCAGCAAACCGCCGCCACCCAAACACACCAGCAAATAATCGAGCTCACCCACGTCTTCAAGCAACTCTTTGGCCGCGGTACCCTGGCCTGCGATGACGTGAAGATGATCGTACGGCGGAATAATGACCATGCCAGTTTTTTGCTGAAGCGCGCGTGCCACATCTTCACGGTCTTCTTTATAACGATCGTAGGTCACCACTGTGGCGCCATACCCCTCGGTCGCTGCCTTTTTAGCGACAGGTGCATCGTGCGGCATGATGATGGTCGTGGCGACCCCTAATAATCTGCCGGCCAGCGCAATCGCTTGCGCATGGTTGCCAGACGAATAGGTCAAGACCCCAGCGCGGCGTTGTTCAGGCGACAGGTTCGCAATCGCGTTGTAGCCACCTCTAAATTTAAATGCTCCCATCCGCTGCAGGTTTTCGCACTTAAAGAACAGTTTTGCACCGGTGAGGCGGTCGGCCGTCTCTGAGGTCATCACGGGGGTACGATGCGCGACACCCTCAAGGGTGGCCGCGGCATGAACAACGTCATCATAAGTAGGCAAAACGAGCGACATGATTTTTCTCTGAAATAGGGGATCAACGTGAGGGATAGTGTACGATTGTCTAGGCAATTTTGCGCCGACTGCAATTCTGATACTAAAGATCATACTTTCATGGCTATACAGTCCGATTCGTTGAATTCTCGTGCCGAGCCAACCCGTTTGGTGGCCCCACAGGCAACTTCGCCCAACGAAGAATCCGTCGAACGCGCCTTGCGCCCCCGTGCGCTTGAAGAATACGTTGGGCAACAACGGGTGCGTGAGCAATTACAGATCTTTATCTCGGCAGCACGCAACCGCCAAGAGTCGCTCGATCATGTCTTGCTGTTTGGTCCACCCGGCCTGGGCAAAACCACGCTTGCCCACATCATTGCGCACGAAATGGGCGTCAATTTGCGGCAAACCTCTGGCCCAGTCCTTGAACGCCCCGGTGACTTAGCCGCCTTGCTGACCAATCTTGAACGCAACGATGTCTTGTTTATTGATGAAATCCATCGTTTATCACCAGTCGTTGAAGAGATCCTTTACCCTGCGCTTGAAGACTTTCAAATTGATATTTTGATTGGCGAGGGCCCGGCGGCGCGTAGTGTCAAACTCGATTTGCAGCCGTTTACGCTGGTGGGCGCCACCACACGCGCCGGGATGCTAACCAATCCGCTACGCGATCGCTTTGGGATCGTGTCGCGCTTAGAGTTTTATACCCCCGACGAACTGACCCGCATCGCCACGCGCAGTGCTGGTTTGCTGCAAGTGCCGATCACTCTGGATGGCGCCGCTGAGGTTGCGCGGCGGGCGCGGGGTACGCCTCGAATCGCCAATCGTTTACTGCGGCGGGTGCGCGACTACGCGCAGGTCAAGGCCAATGGCACGATTGACGCAACAGTGGCCAATGCCGCCTTATCGATGCTTGAAGTCGACCCCCAAGGCTTAGATTTGATGGATCGTAAACTGCTTGAAGCCATCATTCATAAATTTGACGGTGGCCCGGTTGGGGTGGATAGCCTAGCGGCAGCGATCGGCGAAGAGCGCGACACCATCGAAGACGTGATCGAACCGTATCTGATTCAGCATGGCTATTTACAACGTACCTCGCGCGGGCGCATGGCCACGCAAACAACCTGGCGTCATCTGGGCTTAAAGCCCCCCACTACAGCTGCTGCAGACGGCAAGCTGTTTGATTAGTTCGCGTCCTCAAATTCAGCAATACACGCCAAAATCGATTCGCCGTACGACTCGAGTTTACGAGCCCCCACACCGTTAACGTGTGAAAGTGCCTCGAGGCTATCGGGTCGAGCCAGTGCGATCTCTCGCAAACTGGCGTCGTGAAAAATCACATAAGCCGGCACACCGTGGCTACGCGCAATCCCTGCACGCCACGTACGCAAGGCCTCAAAAATAGGCTGCGCAGCCAGCGGCAGATCTGATTGCGGGGCTTTGCTGCGAGGTGTGGCGCTTGCGCGCCCCGAGCGCTCAGTCGTGCGCTCAGCTTCGCGACGCAACAGCAAGGTGCGTTCGCCCTTTAACACTGCACGACTTTGATCGGTCAGCGCGAGCGTGCCATAGCCCTCTTGATCCACCATCAGCAAACTGTGCGCAAGCAACTGCCGCAAGACACTGCGCCAAGCCTGCTCAGACAAATCCTGGCCAATCCCAAACACCGTGAGCGAGCCGTGACCGTGCTCAAGCACGCGCGGCGTTTGCTTGCCACGCAAAATATCGATCAGGTGACCGGCCCCATAGCGTTGTCCGCGCTCTTTCCAAAGCCGATAAATGGTGGACAACATTTTTTGAGCGGCTACCGTGCCGTCCCAGGCCTCGGGGGGCACCAAACAATTGTCGCAATTGCCGCAAGCCGACATCGTTTGACCAAAATATTGCAGAAGCCTTTGGCGGCGGCACGAAATGGTTTCGCACAAGCCAAGCATGGCATCCAACTGCGAGCCCAAGCGGCGCCTAAACGAATCATCCCCGCTTGACTCATCAATCATGCGACGCTGTTGCACCACATCTTGCAGCCCATAGGCCAGCCAGGCGGTCGCTGGCATGCCATCGCGCCCAGCCCTGCCGGTTTCTTGATAATAGCCTTCGACCGACTTTGGCATGTCAATATGCGCCACAAAGCGCACATCAGGCTTATCGATCCCCATCCCAAATGCAATGGTGGCTACCATCACGATGCCGTCTTCGCGCAAAAATCTAGATTGATTTTTGGCACGCACCGCCGGCCCCAACCCAGCGTGATAGGGTAAGGCCTCAACGCCCTGCGCGCACAAAAACTCGGCAGTCTCGTCAACCTTGTTACGAGACAAGCAATAGACAATGCCCGCATCGCCGGCATGCTCTTGCTGCAATAACTGCAGAAGTTGCTTGCGCACCTCTTGCTTTTCGACGATGTGATAACGAATATTGGGGCGATCAAAGCTCGCCACAAAATGGCGCGCCTCACCAAGCGCCAGGCGCTCAGCGATTTCGGTGCGGGTCACGTCGGTGGCGGTGGCCGTCAGTGCGATGCGTGGTACGTTTGGCCAACGCTCGTGTAGCATCGACAAACCAAGATATTCAGGCCGGAAGTCGTGCCCCCACTGCGACACGCAATGGGCCTCGTCAATCGCAAACAGGGCTAATTTGCCACGCGAAAGCAATTGCAGGCAGCGATCAGTGAGCAAACGCTCGGGCGCCACGTACAACAGATCAAGCTCGCCCGCTAAAAAAGCTTGCTCAACTTCGCGTGAATCTTGCCAGTCTTGGGTTGAATTTAAGAAGGCCGCCCGAACACCAAGCTCTGTCAGCGCATCCACTTGATCCTGCATTAAGGCAATCAAGGGTGAAATCACAATTCCGACCCCCGCACGAACAAGCGCAGGCACCTGATAACAAAGAGATTTTCCGCCACCCGTGGGCATCAAGACCAAGGCATCACCACCACCGATTACGTGCTCGACAATGGCCTGCTGATCACCGCGAAACGACTCATAGCCAAACACTGTTGCCAGCACTCGGGCGGCGCCAGATTCGGCCTTTGCATCAATCGTCGTTGTCATGCCGGTATTGTAGGGGATTCATCTGGGCTGCACGGGGCGCAAGAAGATCATTTCAATTGATTTCAAGTCGCTTGCCCAAAACCACGCCACGTTGCACACTCTAGCCATGGACTCTCGAACTGGCACTGAACCGCGCATCAAAATTTTAGTGGTCGATGACGACCCTGCACTTCGTCAACTACTGGCCGACTATTTGAACAAGCATGGCTTTGACACCTTGCTTGCACCCGACGCGACTGATCTCGCAGCACGCATCTTGCGTTTTGCGCCCGAACTGATCGTGCTTGACCGCATGATGCCCGGTGGTGACGGGGCCGAAGCCTGCCGTGCTTTGCGCGCCCAGGGCGAGGATATCCCCGTCATTCTGTTGACCGCACGCGATGAGTCGGTTGATCGAATTATCGGCCTTGAGGCAGGCGCCGATGACTACGTAGGCAAGCCTTTTGATCCGCGCGAATTACTTGCCCGGATTCAAGCCGTGCTGCGCCGCAAGCGTGGTGCCTCAGCCCTGACCAAAAATGCGCCGGTTCAGTTTGGCGTCTTCACGTTTGATCCCGTGATGCGCCAATTACTGCGCGGCGCCGAGGTCGTGAAGCTTACCGGGGGTGAAATTAATTTACTCGAGGCCCTGATTCGCAATCCCGGCAAACCACTCTCACGCGAACGACTGCTCACGCTCGCGCGCGATGATGAATCGGGCGAGCGTAACGATCGCGCCATCGATATTGCGATTTTGCGTCTGCGCCGCGCCCTTGAAGACGATCCCAAACAGCCTCGCTGGATACAAACGGTATGGGGCACCGGCTATCGTTTCTCGCCGTGAACGCACTTAAATTTTTACTTCCGCAGTCTTTCCGCTCTAGGCTGGTCCTGTTAGTGCTGGCCACGGTGTTGGCTGGTCAGGCTGCGACCCTCTATCTTGTTTCGATTTATCAGCGTGATCATGCCCAGACCGTCGCACTCGATTTACTGGCCACGACCATCCGTACCTTGCAGTACTCAATGGAACACGTGCCGCCACCCGAGCGGGCTGAGTTCGTACGTCAGGCCTCGCAAGGGCATTGGCGCATGTGGTCTAAGCCGTTACCTAACGAAGCTCGGCTGCAACGCAGAGCCGCTAGAAACGAGCAGGCCGCCACGCGCATGCCTCAGGCAAAAGATGGACAAGCGCCTCGCGCCCCAAATGAATCCTCGGCCGCGCCCATCGCAAATGAACGGCCCAATATGCTGGCACCTGCAAGACCCTGGCCGCGCGAAGAATTTGCAAGCGATGATGTCAGACGCGGGTTGGCACGATTAATTGGACGTCTGAACAACCGTTTGAGCGGCGACAGTCGCGTGGCGCTGTCACGCGGCCCGATTCCAGAAGTCTATATTTCACTCACACGCCCCAACGAAACCGAATTGCCTCGACACCGCGAATGGCTGGTGATCCCGCTCGATCGCATTGACCCCCCCGTAGCGACCTCACTCATCATCTGGTGGCTAGGCGGGCTTGCGATGTTACTGCTGCTCGCCGCGTGGTTTTCCTGGCACATCACGCGACCGATCACGCGTCTGGTCGATGCGACCGATCGCCTGGCTGCCGGAAAACCCGCACGGGTTGAACCCGCGGGGCCCGCTGAAATCAAACGTTTGGGCGAACGCTTTAATGCCATGCTCGAAGCGCTCAGTCAGTCAGACGCCACACGTCGCACCCTGCTTGCCGGGTTACCACACGATTTAAAAGCACCACTCTCGCGCATGTGGTTGCGCATTGAGATGAGTGACGACACCTCTTTTAAAGAGGGGATGCGCAAAGACTTGCAAGACATGCAGCAGATGGTGGATCAATTTATTCAGTACCTGCGAGGCTCTGACCCAGCCACCTATCATTTTGCGACGTTTGCGCTCAATGACTGGGTCACTGAACGTGTCGCCAACTGGAGCGGTGCACACAACGAGGTCGTGCTGGCCGGTACACCTGCGTCGGTCATGGTTAGTGCGGATGGCGCGGCGCTGTCGCGTCTGCTCGACAATTTAATTAGTAATGCCTTGCATCACGGTGCACCGCCCGTCGAGATTTCTTTAAGCACTACCGAAACTTGGGCAGTACTCACAGTCACCGATCACGGCCCGGGTATTCCGCCTGAGCGACGTGCCGAGGCGGTTCAACCCTTTGTGCGGCTCGACGAGGCGCGCACTCGAACGGGTAACGTTGGGTTGGGCTTAGCCTTAGCCGAGGCCATCGCGCAGGCGCATGGTGGCACACTGACTCTTGACCAGGCTGCAGATCACGCGGGGCTTAAGGTCGAGCTTCGTTTACCGGTGGCACCTTAATCGCGACCTGCCAGACGCGTGTGCGAACAGACTGAACGTGTTGCGGGCCTTAGGGATCGGACCTCAGGGATCGCACCTCAGGGTGCGCGCCCAAACAACCCACGATAGGTCATGAGATTAAAAATCACCATAATCGGTACGGCCACAATTGTTGCGGCCAGCACAAGTTGTAACGACCCCTGTGCCGCCGCCGCATCCCATAACGTCAGATGGTCAAGTACGACGAACGGAAACATACTGTAGGTTAAGCCGCTGAGCATCGCGCAAAATAAAATCAAACACAAGGTAAAGGGCAACCACACTAAATTTTGGTAGCGTGGCTGCACGACTCGACTCAGGCTCATGTCGATCCCTACAAAGCACACCAACATCAGCAACCAAACGGGGGCCGCCATCCCAAGATTTGTGGCGCTACTCCATTTGTAAAAGATGGCTGGATTAGCCAAACCAAGTGCAATTGACACCGCCACCATACCCGCGGCAGCCCAACGGATCGCGTGGCGCGCCCAGTGTGCCGCAAAAAGCTGCAATGCCCCCTGCAGGCGCATCACCAGCCAGCAAGCACCCAACAAGCCGTAGCCCGCCACCGCACAGACTGCAATGAAGCCGGTAAACCATACATCCGGCACCTCTAGCTTGGCGCCGATGACCAGCTGCGCAATTAACGCGCCGTGGCCCAGTGCCGTTAAGACCGAGCCCAGCCAGAACAGGGCGATCCAGCGATCGCGCTTATCACTCGCCGCCCGGATGCGAAACTCAAAGGCCACACTTCGCAGCATGACCCCCATCATTGTCAAAGACATCGGCACGTACAGGGCACCCAAGACCACACCCCAAGCCATCGGAAACGCTGTCAAGAACAACCCCAGGGCCAAGAGCCACCAAAACCCGTTGGCATCGCGCAGAGGGCTTAACACCACCATCAGCTGAGAGCGTGACTGTTTAGGTGCTAACAGCACCAAGACACCAACGCCAATGTCAAAACCATCAAACAAGGCCGCACCAACAATCAAAATAAAGAGCAACGCCATCATGAGCAAAGGCATCCAGAACGCTGGGTTACCCGCGTCTAAACCTAACGAAGCCGACAGCGCGTCAATCATGGGCGCATCCCAGGTTTACGTACGGGCACCACACCAAAACGCGCGGCATGCCCGAGCATTTGAATAAACCCCGCCAACATCACAGCATAGGTCGCGACGGCCCCCACCAACACCCAGGCAAGAGTCGAGGGTGCAACACCAACGACAGCATCTTGTTGTAACAACGTCCCCCAGACTAAATAAGGCGAACGGCCCAAATCTGAGAGGTTCCAGCTCAACAGCCAGGTCAAGGCGCCCAAACCAGCCCCCCACACTTGCGTACGAGACAACCACTTAGGTTGTCGCAAGGGGTCAAACCCGTTACGCAGCCCGATTAATAGTGTCAGTATGATCAACAGGCTCACTAAAGCACCCAACAACAATGCAGCACGCAGCAGCCAAAACAATAGGGAAACGGGAGGTAACACCTTGCTAGCCAGATCCAAGCCCACGAGGCCTGCGTTGACATTGCGGCCCAACCACCTTTGAGCACTGAATTCTGAGCCCCAAACAACCTCGGTCGAACCTGTTTGAAGGTTGGGCGATCCCAGCCAGATCCAACCCGATGTGGCCGCGCCCTGCCAGTAGCCCACCTGAGCAGCGGCAACGGTCGGTTGATAACGGGCGACCATTCTGGCGTTGCCATCAAAGGCAGCCCAATACAACAGCACCGCGCACGCACCGACCAACACGCCAGTACGAAACGACAAGCGCTCGCCTTCATCGAGCGGGCGACGCAAAGACTGCCAGGCCGTGACACAGAGCAATAGCAAGGCTGCACACAAAAAGGCACCCGCCACGAAGCCCAAAGAACGCCAAAGCACAAACGGGGTCCAAATCACCTCATTCCACTCATAGACCTGGTAACGCCCATCGATTAACGCGGCGCCAACCGGTGCCTGCGCCCAGGTATGCAACACCACGGCCCAAAATAAGGTGAAGGTCAAGCCAAGGGCAACCATCAGCACTGCAAAAAAATGAGCCTGAGGTGAGACGCGCCGTTGACCAAACAGCACAATCCCCATGAATAAAGACTTTGTGACAAAAAAAGTGGTCAAACCAAAGGCGAGTAAAGGGCCCGCTACGTTGCCCGTACGCTCAATCAACTCGGGCCAAAGCGTGCCAAACTCGACCAGCACCGGCAAGGCCGTGGCTAAAGCCAAAAAAAAGGACAAGGCAAAAATTCTGATCCAAAAGCGATAGGCAGTGGTCCAGCCCGACTCTGGGGTTTGCCAGGCTCGGAAGCGAAAAATACACAGAATCCAGCCCAGCGCCATGGCGAGCGCGGCAAACAAAACGTGCATGTTCAGACTGAGGGCGAACTGCGCGCGGGCAAGAAGAAGGGCTGAAATTTCCATGATTTAGACTAGTGTAGACCGGTCGTGGCAAAATGATCCTTTAAATACGGCTTCAATACTCATAATCCTGTATGACCACAGACTCTGTTTCACCGGTAACGACCAATTTTTTACGCAATATTATTGAAGCCGACCTAGGCGCCCAGCGCTTTGCGGGCAAGCTTTGGGCCGGCCAGCCGGGGCCCGCGTCTGTGCAGGCTACGGGCTCGCCTGACCCCGCCAAAATCCGTACACGCTTCCCGCCTGAGCCCAACGGCTATCTGCATATTGGTCATGCCAAAAGCATTTGTTTGAATTTTGGCCTGGCGCGCGACTACGGTGGAGTCTGCCATCTGCGTTTTGACGATACCAACCCTGAAAAAGAAGACCAAGAATACGTTGACGCAATCATCGATGCGGTCAAATGGCTGGGGTTTAACTGGCAGGCCAACGGCACTGAGCACCTGTTTTTTGCCAGCGATTATTTTGGTGTGATGTTTGACTGCGCATTAGCGCTGATCGAAGCCGGTCATGCTTACGTTGACGAACAAAGTCCCGAGCAAATGCGCGCCATGCGTGGCACGCTCACCGAAGCCGGTCAAAATTCGCCCTGGCGCGAGCGCCCTGCCGCAGACTCGGTGCGCCTGCTTAACGAAATGCGCGAAGGCAAGCATTCTGATGGCAGTATGGCGCTGCGCGCAAAAATTGATATGGCCTCCCCCAATATCAATATGCGCGACCCCGTTTTGTACCGGATCCGTCATGCAACCCACCATCGCACGGGCGACCAATGGTGCGTCTATCCGATGTATGCCTTTGCGCATCCGATCGAAGATGCGCTCGAAGGGATCACCCACAGCATCTGCACACTCGAATTTGAAGATCAACGTCCCTTTTACGACTGGACGTTAAACCGCCTAAACGAGCTTGGTAAGCTCGCGGCCCCCCTTCCCCATCAGTACGAGTTTGCTCGGCTCAATATGAGCTACATCGTGACGAGCAAGCGCAAACTGCTACAACTGGTCAAAGAAGGCTACGTGACCGGCTGGGATGACCCGCGCATGCCAACGATTGCCGGCTTGCGTCGCCGCGGCTATACCCCTGAGGCCTTACGTCTGTTCTGTGAGCGTACGGGCGTCTCAAAAAATAATGCTCGGATTGATTACAGCTTATTGGATCAGGCCTTACGCGAAGTGCAAGACCCGATTGCGCCGCGCTCGGTGGCCATCCTTGACCCCTTAAAACTCGTCATTACAAATTTTCCAGAGGACCGGGTCGAGCCTTGTCAGGCACCGCGCAACCCGCACGACCCCGAGGCGGGACAGCGCCAGTTTGGGTTTACCCGTGAGCTTTGGATTGAGCAAGAAGACTTCGCCGAAGTACCACCTCCAAAATATTTCAGGTTGTACCCGGGCAACTCGGTACGCTTGAAGTATGGGTATGTGGTGACCTGCACCGGCTTTGTCAAAGATACCTCAGGAAAAATCACTGAAGTGCACGCCGAGTACAACCCTGACACGAAAAGTGGCACGACGGGCTCAAATGCTGTCAAGGTCAAGGGCACCGTCACGTGGATCAGTGCTGCGCAGGCGATTCCGGCCGAAATCCGCCTGTACGACCGTCTTTTTTCAGAGCCCTTTCCGGATGCAGGGGACAACGACTTTTTGAGCTGCTTAAACCCAAATTCGGTGCAAAGTGTTAAAGCTTGGCTCGAGCCTGGTACGGTCGCCGCTGCCGGCGTGGTCTCTCAGTTTGAACGTCTGGGATACTTTGCCGTCGACTCGGTCGACTCAACGCTTGAACACCCCGTCTTTAATCGCGTGACAACGCTAAAAGACACGTGGGCCGCTGGGGTCTGAGTTATTATTCTTCGCTATGACGACCGAAATTTCAGCCCTCGATTTTAAAAGCGCAACACTCTACGCGATTCGTGTTGTGTTGCAGCACGCCGACACGCAGTCTTTGATTCAGGCGCTTAAAAAGCGCATGGCGGATGCGGGTGCTTTTTTTGAAAACGAGCCTGTCGTGATTGATGCCGGTTCGGTCGAGGCCGCGATTGACTGGGTGCCGTTGCTCAAAGCCTTTGCCGACCACCGCCTGCCTGTGATTGGCGTAGTCGCGCAAGGCGATAACCTGATCGCAGCCAAAGCCTGTGGGTTGGCGGCGGTCGATTTATCCACAAGCCCTGTGCGCAATGCGTCAGATACACAAACGGCGGCCTCGGTTGCCGAGCCTGTGACGGCTAATGTTCCCACGCCGGCAGCGGCTGACGGGGTAACAGACGCCACGGACTCAAGTACAGACCCAAAAATAGACCCAGCTACAGCCGCAGCGGTTGCAACAACGAGTGCAACAACTGACGCCGCAAAGCAGGCCTCGGCAGCAGCAGGCGCGAAAGCAACGAAAAGCACCTCAGCAAGCAACGACACCCCCACTGCTGCGCCTACCATGGTGGTACGTGGCCCCTTACGTTCAGGTCAGCGAGTGTATGCACGCCAATGCGATTTAATCGTCATGGGCGTTGTCAGCCGTGGTGCCGAGGTCATCGCCGATGGCAATATTCATGTGTACGGGCCGCTACGTGGCAAAGCCATGGCGGGCGCACGTGGCGATACCGCTGCCCGCATCTTCACGACGGGGCTTGACGCCGAACTTGTTGCCGTCGCGGGTATTTATCGCGTCATTGATGCAAAGTTGCCCGCCGAGCTACACCAGCGCCCAGCCGTGATTCAGCTTCAAAAAGATGCGTTGCATCTGGTGCCTCTTGAAAAGTAGTCGTTCAATGTTGCAGTCATCTATAAGGGTTAGTTTGTCATGACACGTATCGTAGTGGTGACCTCAGGCAAAGGTGGTGTGGGTAAAACCACCACCAGCGCCAGTTTTTCTTCTGGCCTAGCCATGCGTGGCTTTAAAACAGCCGTGATCGATTTTGACGTAGGCTTACGCAATCTGGATCTGATCATGGGCTGCGAGCGCCGCGTGGTCTATGACTTTGTGAACGTGATTCAAGGCGAAGCCACCTTGAATCAAGCGCTGATTAAAGATAAAAATCTCGACAATCTGTTTATTTTGCCGGCCTCGCAAACGCGCGATAAAGATGCCTTGTCAAAAGAAGGCGTCGAGAAGGTCATCAATGACCTCAAGGGCATGGGTTTTGATTACATCGTGTGCGATTCTCCAGCGGGTATTGAAACCGGCGCTTTGTTAGCCGCTTATTTTGCTGATGATGCGCTGGTGGTCACCAACCCAGAGGTCTCATCGGTACGTGACTCTGACCGCATTCTGGGTATTTTGGCTTCAAAATCGCGCCGCGCGATCGAAGCGGATGAACCCATCAAAGAATTTTTGCTGCTCACCCGCTATAACCCCAAACGCGTTGAAGACGGCGAGATGTTGTCACTCAAAGACATCGAAGACATCTTGCGGATTAAGCTGATCGGTGTCATCCCCGAGTCTGAATCTGTGTTGCAAGCGTCTAACCAAGGCTTACCCGCCATTCACCTCGAAAGCACCGATGTGTCTGAAGCGTATCGCGACGTTGTCGCGCGCTATTTGGGCGAAGAAAAACCCTTACGCTTTGTCGACTACGAAAAGCCAGGCCTCTTCAAGCGCCTGTTTGGAGGCAAATGATGTCTTTTCTGTCTTTTTTGCTTGGCGAGAAAAAAAAGACCGCCACGGTTGCCAAAGAACGCTTGCAAATCATTTTGGCGCACGAGCGCGGTGGGCAAAGTGCCACCCCTGATTACCTGCCTGCGTTGCAGCGCGAACTCATCGCAGTCATTTCGAAGTACGTCAAAATCAATCCCGAAGACATCAAAGTCAATCTCGAACGCCAAGACAGCCTTGAAGTTCTTGAAGTCAAAATCGAGATGCCGCAACGCTGACGATAAACTCAAGGCTAGCAAGTACGGCTGCTTGGAAGAACCCAAAAACGTTGAAGACCTGTTCAACTTTTTGGGTTTTTTGATGTTTGCAACGGTAGCAGAGCGTTCTGAATCGAAGATTATTTGAGGTCACGATGAAAGCACTAAACATCTATCTTGGCTCGCTCTTGCTGTCTGTTGTGTTGACACCCTCTCAAGCCGAAGAGCCCGCCATCCGACAAGACTACATCACCGGGGCACTGAGTTCGTTTCCGTTTGATCGTCATCAGTTTGCTGAAGTGGCGACACCCCTCCCCTTGAAACAGGCGGACGCGCTGACAACAAATCAACAAATCATTGTTGATTTGGCTAAAAAAGCTTTTGATGAGGATTCATTTGCGTTAGGGATGCTGCTGGTCGAACGCGGCCACATCTTGTTTGAGCAATTCAAAAAAGGCACCGACCACAAGACAAAGTTTTTTTCGTACTCGATGGCAAAAAGCTTAACGGCGATGACGGTCGGACAAGCCCTTTGCACGGGGCAACTCAAATCTCTTGATGACCGCGCGAGCGTCTATGCAAAAACGATTGAGCAAACCGTCTTTGGTCAAGCCACGTTGCGACAACTGCTCACCATGAGTAGCGGCGCACGTACCCCGGACGAAGACGGCGGTTCGTTGTTTGGCGAATGGAATGACATTACCAAAGGCCGCGTTTCGATCGAAGACCTCTTAAAAAAATACGGCAACGAAAAAGCCAACGCTAATATTTTTTCTTACAACAACAGCGACACCAATGCCTTGATGCTAGCGGTGAATGGCGCTGGCAATTTTGCACAACTCTTTGAACAAAAAGTGTGGAAACCCAGCCAGCCAGAACAATCGGCAACGTGGCTCACCGACAAACAAGGTCAACTCTATGCCTCAGCAGGCGTTGGCGCAGTCTTGCACGATTGGGCACGCTTGGCGATGCGCTCGATCGCCTTACTCAAAGGCGCTGACGGCCCCTGCATGGCAGAGTTCATGCAACAAGCAACGACGCGTCAAACCTCAGATACTGTCAAGCAGCGTTTTTGGGATTATGGCTATCAGACCTGGGTCAGCAACAAATGGGGGGTACCCGCCTATGCCTGGCAAGGTGCCTATGGACAGTCAGTCATCATTGATCCGACTCACGAACGCATCCTGATCATCTTCAGGTACAAAGCTCAAGAAGCAAGCTATCGAGCAGTCGGCGGCTTGTTTAGTAGATGGGCGCGCATGCCATCTCAATAATCGGTCGCTCCGTCGGCCACTTCACTTACGCAGAGAACGCCAGGTTGAAAGTGCGAGCTCTTTTTTTTGGGATATGATCATCCGAGGCGACAACCTTCTAATCTGAACTTTTCAAAATAATTAAAAAGTCTGATGAATATTGCAAAATCCTTTCTCTCACGGGCACTCAGTCATCCTGAGCTTCGTGCGCTCACTTGTGGCAAACAAACCCTCACCTATGGTCAGCTTGCCCAACGTGTGCATGGTTTGGCCGGTGGCTTGCTAAACACCCTGCATCTTGCGCCCGGCGCGCGCGTGATCCTGTGCATGGAAAACCGCAACGCGTTTATCGAGGTGCTGTTTGCCACCTGGACGGCGGGCCTCTGCGCAGTGCCCGTCAACGCCAAGCTGCACCCGCGCGAAGTGAAACCGATCGCGTTAGATTCTGGTGCCGCCGTGATTTTCACCAGCGCCTCGTTGTATGCCGGGTTGGCCGAAGCACTCGCCGACTTACCCGGTCGGCGGCAAATCATTGTGGTCGACGATGACGCCTACGAAGGCTACGTACGTTCGAAACCCGTGCCCTGCGCCTCGATGCTGCCTGATGACTTGGCGTGGATTTTTTATACCAGTGGCACCACTGGTGTCCCCAAAGGCGCGATGCTGTCGCACCGCAATCTCATCACCATGAGCTTGCAATACGGCGCCGATGTCGACTGTGTACGCCCAGGTCAAACCATGTTGCATGTGGCACCGCTTTCGCACGGCGCTGGGCTCTATGCTCTGCCGCATTTATTTGGTGGTGGGCATCAAGTGATTGAAGCAAGCTTCAGTACTGATCTGGTCTTTGAAGCCTTACAACAGTATCCAGATGTCACCTTGTTTGCCGCACCCACCATGCTGTCACGCATGATTCGCTCGGCAGAGGGGATTAAAAACCCTGCGGGTAATCTACTGACCGTGTTTTATGGCGGCGGCCCGATGTACGTCAGCGACTTGCTGCAGACTCTTGATTTGCTTGGGCCGCGCCTGGTACAAATTTATGGGCAAGGTGAAAGCCCCATGACCATGACCGCGCTGTCTAAAATGGATCACGAAGGACCGCGCGACGAGGCCCATATGGCGCGCTTAGCGTCTTGCGGCACGGCACGTACTGGTGTTGAAGTACGAGTGGTTGGCGAAGACGGCAAAGAGTTGCCCCCAGGTGAGCTGGGTGAAGTCGTGTCACGCAGCGACACACGCATGCTGGGCTACTGGAACAATCCTAAAGCCACTGCGTCAGCCATCAAAGACGGCTGGCTTTGGACTGGCGACATCGGCACCATGGATGCCAAGGGTTACCTCACACTGCGCGATCGCTCAAAAGACATGATCATTCGCGGTGGCTCAAATATTTATCCGCGCGAAATCGAAGAAGTGCTATTGCGTCACCCCGCTTTAGCAGAGGTGTCGGTCGTGGGACGTGAGGAACCCGACCTAGGCGAGGAGCCCGTTGCCTTTGTCGTGGTTAAACCAGGGATGACCATCACCACCGAAGAAATGGATACCTTGTGCCTGGATAACATGGCGCGCTTTAAGCGCCCACGCGAATATTTCTTCAGCGACGATCTACCAAAAAATAATTACGGAAAAATTCTTAAAACAGAGCTGCGCAGGCAACTCGCCAAAGGAAAATAATCATGCGTGACGTCTTTGTAGCGGGTATCGGCTCGACAAGCTTTGGCAAGCATATTGCCACACCGATTGAATCCTTGGCCGTTGAGGCCGCGGCACGTGCCATCGTTGAATCAGGCATCGATCGCGAGCGAATCGGCGCCTTGTACTTAGGTAACTTTATCAGCGGCCCACTGAATGGCAAAGAAGTCTTGGCCGGTATCGTGGGCGAGCGCTTAGGGTTGGGTAACATCCCGTGCACCAAGGTCGAAGGCGCGTGCGCGTCGGGTGGCATTGCGTTTAGGCACGCTTGGATCGCAATCGCCAGCGGCATGTGCGATGCCGTCATGGTAGTGGGTGTTGAAAAAATGACCCACGCTTCAACGGCTGAAGTGACGTCGGCCTTGAACTGCGCCATGGATAACGAAAACGATGGCCCAAGCGGCCTGACGTTTCCAGGCCTGTTTGGCATGGCGTGGCGCATGCACGCCAAGCAATACGGTACGACACGTGAGGATATTGCCTCTGTCGTCATCAAAAACAAAGCCAATGGTTTGAAGAATCCACTCGCGCAAATGGGTGCGTCGCTCACCCTTGAACAAATTTGTGCCTCGGCCATGATCGCCGACCCCTTGCAAATGTTTGACTGCTGCCCTGCTAGCGACGGTGCCGCAGCAATTGTGCTGTGCGCCGCGCCTTTGCTATCAAGCCAGGCGCGACAACACAAAATTCGCGTGCTGGCTTCGGCCCAAACCAGCGGCTCACCACGTATCGCCAATCACCCCGACCTGTGCTCATTTGAAGCCACCGTCACTGCGGCACAAAAGGCCTACGAGCAATCGGGGCTTAAAGCTACAGACATCGACGTATGCGAATTGCATGACTGTTTTTCAATCGCCGAGATTATCGATAGCGAAGACTTAGGCTTGGTGCCTCGTGGCCGGGGGGGCAAATGGGCCGCCGAAGGCCGCACCGGTATGCAGGGTGATGTGGCCATTAACCCCAGCGGTGGTTTGCTGGCCAAAGGGCACCCCGTGGGCGCAACCGGCATTGGGCAAATCTACGAGGTCGTCAAACAGCTGCGTGGCGAGCATACCAACCAAGTCGCGAATGCCCGTATCGGCATGACGCATAACCTAGGCGGTACTGGCGTTGCCTGCACTGTGAATATTTTGGGGCGCGATTGATCATGTCGAACTCAACCCTTTTCAAGCCAGAGATGCTGACCTTTCATCAATGCGCCAAGTGCGGTACCTTGGATGCGGCCTGCATTAACACCTGCGCGAAATGCTTGGCCAGTGATATGAATCCAGTACAAATCGCCGGCGTCGGTAAGTTGGTGAGTTGGACCACAGTGCGCAAGCCGCCCCTACGTTTTAAGGCCGATGGTATGTATCACGTCGGTGTCTTTGATTTAGATAACGGCTTTCGGGTCACCGGCCGCTTCTTGCCAGAAGACGGCGATCAACTTGGCGACCGTGTTGTTGCTGTAGCCACCACCGTCGCAGACCCAACAGGCCCAGTCACCCCTACCTTTAGAGTGCAAAAGAATGTCTGACATTTCGTATGAAAAACATGGCTCAGTGCGACTAATCACCATTAATCGCGCCGACAAAATGAATTCGTTAAATTTTGCGGCCAACGACGAGCTTGTGGCCGTATGGCACGAGTTTGACAATGATGACTCGGCACGCGCCGCAGTGATCACAGGCGCGGGCGACAAAGCGTTTTGTGCCGGGGCTGACTTAAAGAATTACACCATCGATTTTGCCCGTGCACCGGCGCAAGAGTTTCGTAAAAAATACACCAATGGTCCAGGTTTTGGCGGCATCACACGCAACCTTGATATTGACAAACCCATCGTTGCCGCCGTAAACGGTTTTGCGATTTCGGGTGGGTTTGAATTGTCGCTGGCCTGCGATCTACGCTTTTGCTCACCCAACGCAGAGTTTGCGTTGCAAGACGCAAAATGGGGGTTTCATGCCTGCGATGGTGGCTTGATTCGTTTGCCACAAATTGTGGGTATGGGGCACGCCATGGAGATCATCTTATCGGGCGAGCGTATCGATGCTGAACATGCGTATCGCATCGGCTTGGTGAACCGCATTTACCCGCAGGCAGAGTTACTGCAAAAGACCCTGGATTACGCCACCATGCTTGCGACGCGAGCGCCCTTGTCGCATCGTTTTGCCAAAGAAGTCGTGCGTCGTTCGATGGGCATGCATATGGACGAGGCCCTTAAATGGGAGTCGCGTTCGTTTAGAGATGTGGCCTTTACTGCTGATCTTGAAGAAGGTGTCACTTCATTTAAAGAGCGACGCGAGGCAAACTTTAAGGGTAATTAGGGGTGTTTATTTGAAAAAAATCATAGTAGAGTTTGTTCAAGTATCAGGCTAGATAAACGAAAAACACAGTAGGTCTGATGAAAACAAAGATTTTTATGAGCATCTAGCCTAATAGACGAGAATCGCAGCGGGCCTGATGAAAATCAGACATCAATCCGGAGACAAAAAATGAAGACAGCCTTCAAACGCCGCATCTGGCAAGCAGCATTCGCCTCAGCCTTTATCACCTTTGCAGCCACCTCGCTGGCACAAGTTAAAGTGGGCATCATTCAAGGCCTTAGTGGCCCACCTGCGGTGGTTGATTTTGGTGAGTCATATATCCAAGGGATTAAGCTTGCCCTCAAAGATTATCAAGCTGCCGGTGGTAAAACAAAAATCGAGCTCGTTATCTATGACGATGAAGCCAACCCACAGCGCGCAGTCTCGCTTGCGCAACGTTTAATTCAAAACGACAAAGCTTCGGTCGTCATTGGCACGGTAAGCAGCGGCAACGTGCTTGCCATGGCGCCCATTTTGCAAAAGGCTGGCATCCCCTTGATGGGCGGCCCTGGCATTGCAACCAACATCACCACCCAATTCATTAACGAAAAGCCCAGCTACATTTTCAGATGCTCGATGGTCGAAAAGTTTCAGATCGATCAAATGCTCGACTGGGGCGCCAAAACCTTTAAGCGTATTGGCCTGGTGCACTCAACCACGGGTTACGGCAACTTCGCAGCCAAAGAGATTCAAGAAGGTCTCAAAAAACGTGGCATCGAGTTGGTCGCGATTGAAGCTGCGGCACCGGGCGTCAACGACCTGACCCCACAAATGGTGAAGCTGCGTGACGCTAAAGCAGAGCTGGTCTTGAACTTTCACGAATCGTTCGAGTTGCCGTTCCGTCCAATGCCGCGCATCAACTACAAGCCTGTGGTTGCCGGTAACTGGGGGTTATCGTCTTTAAAGGTGCTTGAGATCGTTGGTAAAGAGGCCATTGAAGGCACCGTGATGGGACAAGCGCTCGACGTCAATACCCCGCGGGCCAAAACCTTTGATGAGCGCATGCAAAAGGAATACGGCAAAGAATACCGTTGGCCTGTCGTGACGTCGTTAGGGTACGACGCCGCTCAAATCGTCTTTAAGGCTGTTGGCCAAGTCGGCAAAGCAGACCCTGAAGCCATTCGTAACGCCATTGAAAACATCTCGGGCATCGAAGCGGTTTCAGCAACACCCGCAAAGCCGTTTAGCAGCTCAGATCACGAATGCCTCGACTATGAGAACGTCTTCTTAGGCGTCTGGAAGAACGGCACCGTTACACGTCTGCAATACTAAGATGGAGCTCGGCAACCTGATCCAGGTGCTGTCGGGCGGCCTGGCGATGGGGGCAATTTACGTCCTCGTCGCGCTAGGTCTCTACATCACCCACCTCACGACCCACCGCGTGAACTTTGGGCAAGGCGATTTTTTGATGGTCGGGGCATTTTTGCTCTTGCTGTTTCGTAAACTCGACATCCCCTTAGGCTTAGCCGTGCTGGCTGTGCTTGTGATTCTCGCTGTGATGGGCTGGTTGTTGGATCGTGTTGCGATTCGGCCGCTCGATCGCAAAAAGGATACCTTGATTGGCGCCTATTCATGGATGCTGACCACCGCGGGCGTGGCCTTGATCTTACAAAACGTCATCGAGCTTGGCTTTGGTAAAACCTCGCAGTATTCGGCGCCGCTATTTAGCTCAAAGCGTGACGAGGTTGTGCAGGTGTTGGGTGCAGGTTTATTTTTAGAAGAAATTTTAGTCATCGTCGCGGCGGTGTTAATCGTCGGCCTGTTTTATGGTTTTATGTTTCATTCGCGCTGGGGCAAAGCGATTCAAGCCGTTGCTTTTAATCCAGAGGCTGCCATGCTGCTAGGCATTCACACTAACCGCGTCAAGGTTGGTGTGTTTGTGATTGCTTCAATCTTGGCTGCGGTCGCCGGTGTACTGATCGGCCCGATCGTCACCATCAACCCACAAATGGGGTTGGTCTTGACGATCAAAGCCTTAATCGTCGCAGCCATTGGCGGCTTTGCAAATCCGGTTGGTATCCTGATTGGCGGGATTTTATTCGGCGTGTTCGAATCGATTTCAAATTACGTCGATTCTGGCTTTGGTGACCTCTATCCTCTTCTTGCAGCCTTAATCATCATTGCGATCAAACCTTCTGGTCTGTTTTCAGAAAGGAGCGCAGATGTCAGATAACACGCTTCACGCGCGCCCGATGCAAACGCGGCCTTCCAACCGTTTGCCCTATGCGTTTGCGATCGCGATCTATTTGTTATTGCCCTGGCTGCCCATCAACGGGTTCTATATCTTTTTGGCACAAACGTTTTTTTATACCGCGATTGCCGTCACGGGTTTGAATCTGTTGCTGGGTTTATCTGGCCAGATGTCGATTGGGCAGGCGGGCTTCTATGCACTGGGCGCGTATGGCTCTGCGCTGACCTCGCTTAAGTTGGGTTGGCCTGTTCCGCTGTCGATCACGTTTGGCGTCTTGATTGCCGCCATCGGTGGCGGCTTGGTTGGCGTGTTTGCCTTGCGCACGCGTGGTTTGTATTTAGCCATGACTACGCTCGCCGTTGGCTATATTTTGGATATCGTTGGGCAACGCTGGATCAGCCTGACCGGTGGCGCGATGGGCCTATCGGGCGTACCAAGCCTTGATCTGGGCTTTCCTAAAATGTCTGCCACCGTGTTCTTTTACGTGTCGGGCGGCAGCCTGATTATCGTGCAGTTGTTGGCCGACTTTATCAATCAAAGCCGGCTTGGGCGCAACCTACGTGCGATTCGCGAATCAGAAGTCTTTGCCGCTTCAGTGGGCGTTGAAGTCAGTCTCTGGAAAGCTGCGATCTTTGCGTTTGCTGCAGCGTTGGCTGGCTTAGGTGGCGCGTTTTTTGCTCACCAGTCGGGGTATGTAGGCAGTGACGCGTTTTCAGTACGCCTTAGTATCGCCTTTTTGATTGCCACGGTTGTAGGCGGCCTGGGTACCAAGACGGGGCCTTTGCTAGGTACCCTGATCTTAATGGCGATAGTTGAGGTCATCGCGGGTATTGATAAATATGGCTTGCTGATCTATGGCTCGATTTTATTGATTGTGCTGCTGGCATTTCCGAAAGGTGCGGCGGGTGTAATTGGCAGCGTGGTGCAGCGCTTTAAAGGCGGTACCTCTTTGGGGGATGCCACGGGTGGTGCTGCAGGTAGTGCTGCAGATGGCGCAGGTGCTGCCGCCATCTGCACACCTGAGGGCACGACAGCGCCGGGTTTGACCGCAGCCACCTCAAAAACCGGCGTACTTCCTGTTCAGCAAAGCGGCAATACCTCGTTAAGCGTACAAGGCATCAGCAAAAGCTACAGCGGCTTAAAGGCCGTTGATCAAGTCTCAGTCGAGGTCAAGCCAAACACAATTCACGGCTTGATCGGCCCCAACGGCGCAGGCAAATCAACCATCATCAACATGATTGCTGGCATCTATCGCGCGGATGAAGGCTCGATTCACTTGGGCGATCTTGATCTGTCTTCGCTGGATATTGCCAAGCGCGCCAACTTAGGTTTAGCACGTACTTTTCAAAACCTTCAACTCATTGAAGGCGTTTCGGTACTCGACAATGTGCTGTTAGGGATCGCGCACAAACATTCTTACGGCAAAGATTTTGTCACATGGATATCAGGCGGTGAACTCGAAGGTGACGAACGCAAAGAGGCTTTTGCCATCCTAGAGTTTTTTGGGCTGGCGCAGTTTGCCGATCGGCTACCGACACAACTGCCTTATGGGCACCGTAAACTCATTGAGCTCGCCCGCGCCATTGCGCAGCGACCAAAAATGCTGTTACTCGATGAGCCGATTGCGGGCATGAACACCCAAGAAGCAAAAGCGATCGCGCAAGTCATCCGTAAACTACGCGAGCACGGCATCACCATCTTGTTAGTCGAGCACAATATGGAATTCGTAATGTCAGTATGCGACACGATTAGCGTGCTGAACTTTGGCAAACTGATTGCTTGCGGTACGCCGTCAGAGATCCAAAATAATCCAGAAGTGATAGAAGCCTATCTTGGGACTGGGGCGAAGAAATGATTCACGCCAAAAACCTCTGCGCAAACATTGGCGCCAATCAAGTCTTAAGAGATATCAGCCTTGATTTAGCACCAGGCGAAATGCTTGCCGTGATTGGTGCCAACGGTGCTGGCAAAACATCGTTGCTACGCGCGCTATCTGGCCTCTTACCGCTTGAATCGGGCGCGATCACTTTCAACGGCCAAAGCACCGATAAAGTTCAAGCCCATCAACTCGCCCGCGCTGGCTTGATTCACGTACCTCAGGGCCGTCAGATCATTCCAGGCCTGTCGGTACGCGACAACCTCACGATCGGCGCGACCAACATTGGCTTGAGCCAAAGCGTCATCGCCCAACGGATGCAAGAACAATGGCAGCGATTTCCGGTACTTGAAAAACGTCAAAAAATTTCTGGCAGTTCACTATCAGGTGGTGAACAACAAATGCTGGCCATTGCACGCGGCTTGATGATGCAACCTAAGGTGTTGATGCTAGACGAACCTTCGCTAGGTTTAGCACCACAGATTGTTCAGTTGATTATGACAACCCTAAGGGGCCTGGCTGACCAAGGCTTGGCAATCTTGTTAGTTGAACAAGTCGCCATGCTGGCGCTTGAATACGCCGATCGGGCGTTAGTGCTTCGTAACGGCGCCTGCGCCATGCAAGGCCCGGCCAAAGAACTCTTGAATAGCCGCGAGTTGGTAAATAGTTATTTGTCGTAAGTTCTGAGCGCTCATGTCGCAGATTGAATCGCTACGAAAAATTCGAACATACATTTCTTTCAGTTAGAAATCATTGCTCTACGTACCCCTCAACCCTCGTAATGCAATCATCTTAAGGCGCAATGAAGTTAGCCGGTCACCCGAGATCATTGGATAGACGGTAGCCCGACAACTGAAATACAATTCAGCGGCTAAAGCGCTGCCATCTACTAAAAAACAAACTGTTATTTTCAAAAGCACGGCTTTGGACGATAGCTATTGGCTGGTTTTAATACAAATTACTAATAATCTCATCGAAAAGTGAAATTGCAGATGACGTTCGTTCTTCCTCCCGAAAGAAAGACCTTTCTCAAATATTGGAAAGTAGGCATAACAATTTTCTATTTTTTACTGGCAGTCGTCATCGTTTTAATTGTTCAGAACGAAAAAGATATTTCAAAAAGAAATCAGACTTTGCGTATGGACACCTCTCAAGTTGAGCCCGGTAAAACGCCTCCAGATCCTTTGCCTGACAATACCGACTTTCAACAGGTACGGATTGGTTTATATCTTGAGGGAATCGATACTTTTTCGATCAAAGATTCTAGCTGGAGCGCTACGTTCTACCTTTGGTTTAGCTGGAAAGGTGACAAATCCGTAGATCCCGGAAAAAGCTTTCAACTCGTTGACGCCAAAATTGAAAGGAAAGACCTGATAGATAGCTATTACGGTACCGACGGCACCAATTATCAACAGTACAAAATCGTTGCGAAATTTACCAAGTTTTTTAATGCGACTCGGGCACCGCTAGATGATCACATGTTGAATATCTACATTGAAGACTCAAATCGCGATGTATCAAAGTTACGCTATATCGCTGATGGGGCAAATAACTTTAGCTCCAGAGTAAATATTCCCGGATATCGTATTACTGGGTTCAGTACTGTAGTTAAAGCTCATACCTACCGAACCTCTTATGGTGATCCTAGACTTTCTGACGATGCAAGAAAAACTTTCAGCGAATTTGCATACGCACTGACAATCAAGCGCAGTGGCCTAGGCACTTACTTCAAACTCTTTATTGGTCTGTTTGCCGGCGTATTACTTACACTGTGCAGCTTTTTTATTCGCCCCTCTGATACTGGGCCTCGTTACGCTTTACCGTCGGCCTCTTACTTTGGGATCATTGCCAATGCCTACATGACGCACTCAATGCTTCCTCCGTCGAATTACTTCGGTCTGACCGACTTAGTCACGGGGGTAGGCTTATTCACCATCAGCGTGTGCGTCATTACCTCCCTGATCTCTGGCCATTATTTTTTAAGAAAAAAAGAGGAGGATTTTTCGCGAGCACTCGATAACCTAGCTTGGAAATATATAGGTTTTGGATTTTTGGCTATTAATATCCTGATGCCCATTTGTGCATTTTATTAACTGCCCACTTATTTTGGACAGGATGATTTTTTATTCATTGATAATACGCTAAACAACATTTAAGAAGATTGACTGGCTTTACTTAAAAGGCGTAAGGCGAAGGTTAAGCACGATCAGTCAGTTTACACCACCTCATGCCTAGCAGCACAAGTAATGAACAGCATCGCGCGTGATGCAGCTGACAAGCATCCCCGAAATGACCTCGCCTCCCACAAACTTGGGAACAAGGTCATATGTATCCTTGGGTATGAATAACGGCCGGCGAGTATTGCGCTATTTTTAGTCTGAACCAAGCATTGTTCTACGAAACAATTCTAGTTAACTACGAAAAAATTATTTCAGTTATTCTGGTAACAACTGCGTGAATACGGGCAAGTTGAACATTGTTATATATTTACAACGATGATCACTACGATCTAATTTTCATTATCTACGCGATCACTATTCTCACTGTATCAAGCCATGATTCTAATGAGAATACTCAATTTCAATCGTCTTACTTCGATGAAAGTTTGACGTAAGTAATAGCTTTTTAGAATCACTTCTAATCACGCCAATCGTTAGCCGAAGATCGTCTATTAATAACGATTCGGTGCACTCCGTTTAGGTTCGATTGCTCACTAATTCGTACAATTTAAACAGAACATTGATCACAGCACATCGATCGAAATCTTTGGTGCCATTCAATAATAGTCGAGCGGATTTTTCCCTATGACAGCCTATGACTTTATTGCCAAACAAGCACTGATCTACCACCAAACGATCGAGCCATAAAATCGAAAAATTTTTTTGTGAACTCGGTACAACTCATTTTGAAACTAGACGAACACAACAGACTTAGCTTGCTCAACGTGCGATTAAATTTTTTGAATCCTTAACTGCGCAACTCTTATTAAAAATCCATATAGCCAGCAGTTTGAAACTTATACCCGCTTCAATAAAGAAAAACACTCAGTTATTTATAGACCCGTCAATCAAATAAGAGATTGACCAGACACATACAAGTCGACATACTTGTTGTCACGGATGTATATCTGAACACAACCTAGTAAACGCGAGAAGTGTAGAGAATCCGGTGCCCAACATGCCGCAAAGTCACAATATCGAGTGGCTGATTGATCCCATTGAAGCTTTATCCTCAACGAGCGCGACCGCGCCTGAAACGAACAAAATCCAGATTGCCTACCCACCAGACATCGCGACGGGAGTCAGCGAGCGCACTCGTACGCGCGAGGGCATTGTTTTAATACAAGACACGCATCATTTCACTCAGAGGACGGGCCAATCAAAGAGCTCATTAGGAAACTTTAGCTTCACGTTTCAAGAACCCGTTTTTGCTATCCATGTTGTGCATGAGGGCCAAGTCCTTATTGCTGATCTCGAATCAAAGGAGACGCGGCTCAGACAACCGGGAACTGATGGCTTTGGGCATTTACTAGGCTGCTCTCTTGAACAGACGGCGACCTCAAGTCAGTCTCTGATCACGACCACCTTGATTATTCCTATCCAATATTTGCGACAGTTACTAGATGAGGAGACGATGGCGACTATTCTTGAGCGTCTGCGTGTCGATCAGCTCAATACCTTTAGCTGTTATCCCGTCCCGATTTCGATTTCTAATATGCTCGAAAACTGCCTTGATCATACGCTGCGTGACGTATTGAAAGCGCTTCAGTTACAAGCACGGGTATTAGATTATTTATGCAGCTTAGCACTGCATCTTGATTCTGGCATCGTGAAGAGTCAAAATCAGAATCCAGCAAAAGTACGCGCTCAAAATGTACGCAATTGGCTAATGAACGTAGGCGCTGAAACGCCAACCTTAGCAAGTATCAGCGATCAGTTTGGTGCCTCGCCAAACAAACTGAACGCAGAATTTACGCTCGAATATGGTGAATCTATTTTTTCGTTTTTACGCAACTATCGTTTAGAACAAGCGCATCTGGCCATCGAAAAAGGTGGTCAACCACTCAAGGTCATCGCGCACAGAATTGGTTACTCGCACGTGAACCACTTTATCACCGCCTTCAAACAAAAATTTAATCGTACGCCTGGGTCACTTAGGTCTTGATCGACTGCTTAGCTCAGGTTAGGCAACGATTGTGCGGGGTAATACCTCTCACTCGACTGTCCGGGGCGGCAAGGATCAGCTCGCAGCCCGTGCTGCACGTCGCGTAGATACTTTTCGCACGCGTCGGCATCAAGTGCGGCAGCGAAATAAAAACCCTGCCCCTGGTCGCATCCCATTGATTGCAGCCTAACACAGGCCTCTGCATCTTCAATGCCCTCGGCGATCACACGCAACCCAAGTTGTTTGGCGAGATGAATCATCGATCGAATCAGGCAGGCATCCGTTGGATTTAAGGCGAGCTCTGATACAAAAACTCGATCAATCTTTAGACGATCGACCTGCATCGTCCTGAGTCTTTCTAAGCTCGAGTAACCCATACCAAAGTCATCGATCGAAATTTTGACGCCTAGTTGTCTGAGTGCAGCAATATTCGAACGCATCATTTGTTCGTCTGAGGGTACGGTCGATTCTGTAATTTCTAAATCCAAGTGCGCCGCCGCCAGCGCATGTTCGTTTAGAACAGTTTGAACCAACGTTGGCAGAGCGCTGTTGCTAAATTGACGCGGCGAAACATTCACACTTATAGAAGGGATATCAATGCCTAGCGCTGTCCACTCACTCATTTGTGCGCATGCCTGGCGCAAGACCCAGTCACCAATCGGGTCGATCAATCCAGAGCGTTCGGCATGCGAAATAAAGTCGTCAGGGTAAAGCAGACCACGCGAAGGGTGCTGCCACCGGATTAAGGCCTCAACGCCCGCTACCTGATGAGACACCAAGTCGAGATAAGGCTGGTAGTGAAGCAGAAACTCTTGACGGATCAAAGCCTCATGAAGGGCCTGATCAAAGTCTTTCAAACTTTCTAAACTATCAGTCAGACTTGGTGACGCCACAATCAGAAATCGCTAATCATATTTGATAGCTCATGTTGGGTAATGGCAGTTAGGTAGTAGAAATCACGCAAGAGCCCCTTACTCGCCCCTAGCTATTGAGTCAAAGCAGTCTTTATTTATAAATTTTTAGTATTCAACTTGACTCAATCCACAGTCTAACCGCTCTGTAGGCACAGGGGCTCGAAAGTGGCTAAATTAAACTCTGCGAAATTGTCAAAATGCTACGAAGAAATATCTAGACGTTTAGCTTTACTGTTGCACTGCTAGCCCTCGTCTCGAAAATTTTCGATTACGCGACTTTTAGTCGTAAAACTCAACCCCCTTTAACAACCCCTGCCCCTGCTCATCATCGTGTCCAAACAAAACCGTGACGCCGGCATTTTCAATTTTTCGAATCTCGCTCATCGAGTGACTCGAATGCTCGGGGCTCCAGGTGTTGCGGGGATTGATATCCAAATCCAAATTGGTACGCAAGGCGACGGCATCTGAAGCTAATAAAAATGAGCCAGAGCGATCTAAACCGACCAGAGCAGTTGTCATGCCTGGCGTATGACCTGGCATGGGCAACAACACAATGCGACCATCATTAAACAGGTCACGCTGCTCGGTAATCGTTTCGGTGGGTAATGAGTGTTTCCAATCCACCGCAAGGTAGCCCATTTTTTCAGCTTCAAGTTCACTCGCAGCCTCAAGCTCTTTAGCGTGGCAAATCACCGTTGCTTTTTTAAAGAACTCGTTACAGCCACAATGGTCAGAATGAAAGTGTGAGTTCACCACCACGTCAATATCGCTCGGCTGTAAACCGACTAGTGCCAATTGGTCAATGAGATTTTCTTCTGGCTTTGAGATCGGCACAATCGCCTTGGCAATCGACCCCCAACGGCCTGCCGCGTCGGCTGAGGTTGAAGGATGGCAGCCTGTATCAAACAAGACATTACCTTCTGGATGGCGCAACAAATAGCAATTCACCGGTAGATCGATGAGCTCTGCCCGATCGGCATCCGGCATATAAATACTTTTACGCAAGCGTAGACGACCGCCAGAGAGGATATGCATTTTCATAAACGGTGTGTCCTTCGCTTTCAGCTGGCGTTAGAAAAAATAGAACAGTACTGTCCTTCATACTCGACCACGCGCAGTGTCACCTTCTCTTTTAGATCGTATTCGAACGAACCAAGATCATGCTGCGGTTAATGCTCGACTGAGCCCAGACCCGGGACGCGCAGCAGCTCTGCAGCTTTGACCAACGAGTCTGGAACAGGCACAGCTTTGTTTGTCGCCAAATCAACATAGACATGCACAAAGTACCCTTGCGCAGAGGCCTGCTGATCATCATTTTTGAAGATGCCGATTTCGTAGCGAATGCTGCTGTTGCCCAACTTGCCTAAACGCATGCCCACATACACCGTATCCGGAAACGCCATCGAGCTAATAAAGCGGCAATGCGTCTCAGCCACTAAGCCCACATGCTTTGACTTTTGCAGTTCAAGCACGCCCTGCTTAATCAAAAAGGCGGTGACCGCGGTATCAAAGTATGAGTAGTACACAACGTTATTGACGTGTGCAAAGACGTCGTTGTCTTTCCAGCGAGTTTCGATTTTGTGAAAGTGTGCGAACGCGTCACGGGTTTGGGCTGGGGCTCGGCTCATGATGTCTCTGTGTCGGTTTAATGAGAAGTATCATAACAAGGCTATCGCGCCTACAACACACAGGATAAGCCACCATGCTCAAGGTCTATGCCATCGACGGAATCACACCCGTCGTTCACCCAACCGCCTACGTACACCCCACCGCGGTGCTGATCGGTGACGTCATCATCGGCGCGCGTTGTTATATCGGGCCGTTAGCGAGCCTACGTGGCGACTTTGGGCGGATTGTGATCGAAGAAGGCGCCAACATTCAGGATAGCTGCGTGGTGCACGGGTTTCCAGATCGTGAGACCGTGGTCGAGGTCGATGGTCACGTGGGCCATGGCGCCATCTTGCATGGCTGTCGGGTTGAACGTAACGCGCTGGTGGGGATGAATGCGGTGGTAATGGATGAGGCGGTAGTGGGCGCCTGCAGCATCGTTGGGGCCTCGGCTTTTGTCAAAGCCGGCATGATCATCCCGCCACGCAGCATGGTGTTGGGCGCACCGGCAAAGGTGGTACGAGAACTCAAAGACCAAGAGATCGCCTGGAAATCAATGGGCACCGGTCAATATCAATTGCTGACCGAACGCTGCTTGGCCACGATGCAGTGTGTCGATCCGCTTAGCGAGATTGAACCGAACCGTAAAAAACTGAATCTACAGTCACCGGCTAAACCGAAGATTCATTCGAGGTAAGGCTTTTAGTGTCGGTGAGTTCGTTGTCGGCCAACAACCGCATCTAGTGGCACTAGTTCATTTTTTGACCTGTGCGGGATAGCCCTCTTCGTTCAACACGTCAAGCAGTGCCGCTGTGCCCTTTGAGAAGTCACCCACCACGCGCGCTGCGCCGGCGGCTAAATCGACTTCAACCCCTGTCACACCCGCAACGCCCTTCAGCGCTTTTTCAACATGCTTCACGCAGTTGCCGCAGGTCATCCCAGTGATGCTTAAATTGATCGTTTCCATGTTTTGGCTCCATCTTCAAAGGTTCGTAGACTGATAGTTAAATATTAGCCTGCAGAACCCAAACGGACATGATCTGGATCATATGGACTCATGTATTCCTAAGTGTCTGCGGGCTTTTGTGATATTCCTCACTGCGACCCCGGTACTGAGCAAGCGACCGATTCAAATGCGCAGCATTCTCTGGAGAACGTAACAGATACAGCGTCTCTTGAATACTGCTGAAGGTATCTAAAGACATAACCACAGCATCTTGGGCATCGTTACGAGAGATGATCGTGAAATCGCCCTCATCAACAACTTGATCAATCACCTGGTTCAATTGAATCTTGGCTTCAGAAAAGTTGATGACTCGCATTTGATCAATCCTCATTGCTGTCAACGCAACGCCTTATACCGAATCCGTTTAGGCGCCGCACCGGCTTCGCCTAGACGACGACGCTTATCGGCTTCGTACTCTTGATAGTTACCATCAAAAAACACCGCCTGCGAATCGCCTTCGAAGGCCAGGATATGCGTGGCGATACGATCTAAGAACCAGCGATCGTGGCTGATCACCATGACCGAGCCGGCAAACTCAAGCAAGGCATCTTCAACGGCGCGCAATGTTTCAACATCAAGGTCGTTTGAAGGTTCGTCAAGCAGCAACACGTTGCCGCCGGTGATCAGCGTTTTAGCGAGGTGCAACCGGCCACGCTCACCGCCTGACAACTGCCCCACCATCTTGCCCTGATCGGCGCCTTTGAAGTTAAAGCGCCCAAGGTAAGCACGCGCGGGCATTTCAAAACGACCCACGGTCAAAATGTCGGCGCCATCGGCAACCGAATCAAACACGGTTTTATCGTTAGGCAAGGCATCACGCGATTGATCGACAAAGGCGATCTTGACAGTTGAACCGATATTGACCTGACAGATCGGAA
>CALFXX010000038.1 GCA_937952975.1 uncultured Alcaligenaceae bacterium | reverse complement strand
GTTTTTCCAAAAATTCGCATGGCATCGCGAGCAGAGCGGTAGTTGCCTTCTGCGGTTTGCTGATCAGAGGCTGCCTGGTCAAGGTCACGTTGAGAAGATGCCTGGATTCCAGCCATCTTCTTAACGCGTTCTAATGCCTTATTCGCCAACATACGCACGCCGGCCGTTGAAATGAGCGTGGACGTTGCCTGTAAAAGGTCAGGACTGTCGATTGAAAACAGTGGTTGGTTAAGGCTGACAGTATCGCCGGCCGTCACGAACACCTGTTTAATGCGTCCCGGATATTGACTAAAGATTTGGACGGTTTTTTCTTGATTGAAGTCAACCGTGCCAATCGCACGTCTTTGTATCGCAAATTCGTATTCGTGAGCCGCTTCGACTTTTACTTGCGCTGCTTGTTTTTCGGTAATCGTAATTGCGTCTTTGTCGGCTTGTGAGACGCTCGGTTTAACCGTAGGTTGCTCAGGCGTCGACAGGAGTGTCCATCCAACAAATGACGCGACTATCACTAAACTCGTAGTAAAAAAAAATCGTTTATTGCGCAAAAACATGCATGTCCTTCAAAGCGATTTTCGCCGTCAACACTAGATTTATCGAACGCGGGCAGATTGTACTGACCCGACTTGAAGATTACGCGTCTTGAACGTTGCCGTTTGGCAAGGTTGCAATCCTCAGGCCAGGCCGAGTTTGTAACCGACGCCGCGGATCGTATGCAGCAACGGAGGGTCAAAGCCTTTGTCAAGTTTGGTGCGCAGGCGACTAATCTGGACATCAATCACATTTGTGCCTGGATCGAAATGGAAATTCCAGACCGACTCCAGCAACATATTTCTAGTGACAACTTGCCCTTGATTTTTGGCAAGATACTCGAGTAAATGAAATTCGCGGGGCTGTAAAACAATCGGCTTATCGGCGCGGTAGGCTTTGCGAATCCGCAAATTGACAACTAAATCTGCAATGACAATGAGATGGCTGTCTGCTCTTTCAGGTCTAATTCGGTCGTTGCGCCTGAGTAAAGCCTCGATTCTGGCTGTTAGTTCAGACATCGCAAACGGCTTGGTCAGGTAGTCGTCGCCACCTTCGCGCAAACCACGAACACGCTCTCCTAAGCTCGCAAGTGCGCTCAGTATCAGAACCGGAAATTGCTTGCCAGCCTCGCGTACGGCTTTGACAATTTCCAGGCCGTCTTGCTCAAAGGGCAGCATTCGATCTGCGATCAATAAATCCCATTGCTCAGACATTGCAAGAGTTAATCCTGCAGCAGCGTCGGCCGCGTGGATCACTTCGTATTGGATTTCAGTCAGAGCTTTGATCAGATAACGAGCCATATCTTGCTCGTCTTCTATCAGCAAGATACGCATGATTGTTTATCCAGAAGACAATATTGTTTTTAGCTGCAGCTTGTAAAAAAGTTCGAAGGCTCGAAACTTTTACAGGTGCGAACAATAACGCTACTGGCTCATGTAGATCATTGCCATTTAGTAAGGATTACTGCAAAAACTCTTCTCTAGATCATTACCATTTAGCAAGGATTGCTGCAAATAGTTCTGTTATGACAAATCGTTTTTAGCGGTTGAGATAAGCGGAGCGTGACGAATACTGACAAGGTCTGGGCTCACTTCGCTGAGCTCTTTGCAGCCTAACAAAGCCATATCTCGATCAATTTCTGTACGCAAAATATCCACAACCTTTGCGATGCCTTCTGTACCGGCCACTGCTGCGCCGTAGAGTTGCGGGCGGCCCATAAAAACGAGTTTGGCACCTAGGGCGATCGCTTTGAGTACGTCGGTGCCGCGTCTAAAACCGCCGTCAATAAAGACTGGCAGGGTGTTCGGAACACTGCGAATTACGTCTGGGAGTGCTTGCAGCGGCGCGATGGCGCCATCGAGTTGCCGCCCGCCATGATTAGAAACAATCACACCATCCATTCCAACTGAGGCGGCGATTTCGGCGTCTTGAGGGTGCATCACACCCTTAACGATAAGATGGCCGTGCCAACGATTGCGCAGCCACTTGAGATCTTCCCAGCTCAGGCGATCGCGCCCAGCACGAAAACCATCCGTTGTGTTTTCTGTAATGGAGGGCCCCATGGTTTCGTACATATTGACAAAGCGTGGGGTGCCGGTCGTGAGCATTGTTTTGAAGAAGACTTCAAGCAACCAGCGCGGATGCATGAGACCACTACCCATGAGTTTCGCAGTGAGTTGAAACGGTATCGTAAAGTCGTTGCGTTGATTGTTTTCTCGATTGGCGCCTACGCAGGTGTCAATTGTCACGACAATCGTTTTGACTCCGGCCGCTTCAAGCCGGTTGGCGATATTGCCGATTCGCGTGCGCTCGCCTGGAAAGTAACCTTGATACCAACAATGAGGCGCCAGCTTGGCAAGGTTCTCGATTGCTACGTTCGAGGCACCGCTGACGATATAGGGTAGTTGTGAGCGAGTGGCCTCGCGTGCAAGTTTGCTGTCGCAGTCGTGACAGACAATTGCGTTCACGCCGGTCGGGGCGAAACCGAAAGGGCTAGCGTAAGTGTGGCCCAAGGCCGTGACTGTTTGGCTGCGTGTTGAGACATCGCGTAAACCGCGTGCTCGAAAAACTAACTGATCAAACACGGCGCGATTTCCGTTCAGTGAAGCTTCGTCTTCCGTGCCACCTCGCACATATTCGAAGACGGCTTTGGGTAGGCGCTTTTTTGCTTCGCGTTCGAAGTCGCTGATTGATAAAATTTTATGTAAGGCAGTCACTGATTTGCCATCCCTAGCGGTTGTTGTTGCAGCAAGCTCCGTCATTCGCAGAAGACAGTTATTTTCCCAGCAAGCCTAGTCAATGTTAGAAGGCGACTATTGGCACAACAATCCCTGTGAGTGACTGGCGGCAGTTATTGACTCAATTGTGCACGGTTGCGCTCAATGAAACTGCCTAATTTGGCATACTCTTTCGCTAAAAAGGCCTCAAACTGTTTTGGGCTCATGCCGTCTGCAATCACTCCTAGCCCCGCGAACCGTTCGCGCACGTCGGGTTGAGCGAGTACCGCTCGAACATCGGCCGAAAGCTGTTCTTGAATGGGATTGGGCGTGGCACTAGGTACCATCAGTCCGTACCAAGCGGTCATGTCAAAGCTGGGCAAACCCACTTCTGTGGCACTTGGTAGATCCCAGCCGGGCATTCTGTCTTTTTGACCCATGAAGATTGCTTTGACGCGACCGCCGTCAGCATGGGGTTTAAACACCGCACCCTCAAAGATGCCGTCGATCTGCTTGCCAATCAAGTCGTTTAACGCGCCGATGCTGCCAGACTTGTAGGGCGGAAACGCCATTTCAATGCCCGTTTGATTTGAGAACTCGAGCGCGGCGAAATGCATGCTGGCTCCAATCGTTGAGATCCCAAAGTTCATCGGGCGATTTTGTGCTTTGGCATAGGCGATGTATTCGGCAACCGTGTTGGCTGGCACATCGCTGCGAACCATGAGCGCCAAGGGATACGTTCCCAACGTGGTGATGGGGGCTAAATCCGAGGGCTTATAGGGCAAGTCTTTGATTAAAAACTGATTGCTAATCCATGCAAACGCGATATACAAAATGGTATGGCCGTCTGGTTTTGCCTTGGCAACCAGGTTCGTGCCAATCACAGTTTGGCCACCTGCACGGTTATCAATTACCACCGGTTGGTTCCATTTTTTGCTGAGCGCTTGTGCGACGACACGGGCCTGAGCGTCCGAGCTTCCACCGACACCGTAGGGCACAACGATGGTCACAGGTTTATCAGGAAACACCGCGTGCGCGGTGAGCGAAAGCAATCCTAGCGAGCTGAGCACTGTGCCAAGCAAAAGGCGCTTCATCAGGTGTTTAACGGTAGGTCTCATTTTTGTCTCCGGGTGAGGAAAATTATTATTGCTATTGTTGAGAAGCATTAGATCGTCGTTGTCGCGGGCGACAGCAAAAGATACATTTTGTTGATTGCAATGAGTCGATTGAAATTATTCTGCTGAAATTTTTCCGGTGCGTATGATTTCGCCGTACATCGCGCTGTCGCGCGCGATCAGTGCTGCAAATTCTTCCGGCGTACTGCTCTCTGGTATCAGCCCGTGTTTCATGAGTTTTTCTCTGATTTCGGGTTCTTGAACAATGAGTGCAATTTCGCGTGCGACACGATCAACAATCGCTCGCGGTGTACCCTTTGGTGCCAGCAATCCAGCCCAAGACACCATCGTGAAACCCGGAAAACCAGCCTCTTCCATGGTGGGGGTATTGGGCTCAGTCGGCCAGCGCTGTGGTGAACTGATCGCAATGGCTTTGAGTCGGCCCTCTTTTACATGGGGCATGAACACAACCATTGAGCTAAAGACAAAAGAGACCTCGCCACTGAGGATGTCGGTCAGCACCAAGGCACTACCTTTGTATGGGACATGTTGCATCGGGACGCCGCTGCGTTGACTTAAGCTCGCGCCTAGCATGTGGGCGCTCGAACCGGTTCCGCTTGAAGCATAGTTCAGCTTGCCAGGATGCTGGCGTCCATATTCAAGAAGCTCTGCCAGTGTGTTGGCGGGTACGCGATGGCTGACAAACAGAAAATTTGGTAAATCGGCCATCTTGGTGATGGGGATCAGATCATCAGGCTGGTACGGCATTTTGTGCAAGTGCGGATTGACCGCGTAGGCTGCGAGCACACTTAACAGCGTATAACCATCAGGCTCTGCCCGCGCGACAAAGGCCGTGCCTACCGCGCTGTTCGCCCCGCCTTTATTTTCGACAATGATATTTTGCCCAAGACGCGAGGCGAGTCTTTCCATCATGATGCGAGTGATGGTGTCGGTTGCCGCGCCGGGGGGGTAGGGTACGATGACTTTAAGCGTCTTATTGGGCCAGTCGGCCGAAACCTGACCATGGGCTTGGGGTGTACCGAAACTGACGACAGTAAACAACACGAGCGCCGCCCAAATAAGGCGATGCGAGCCAAGAAAGTGCGTGATTTGGCCGGGGGGCGTTAGGCGCGAGCGTTGTACGAGCAGGCGTTTACTCAACTTTAGTCTCCGAAGTGAGGCAATGAATGCTTCTTGTTATCGTCCACTATCCTAAACGATCAATCTGTACTCTGCAGTTTTTTCTGCTAGAAAAGAATAATTTAGTACGTTGAATCCATGGTGAACCCATGTTGAATCCGTGCTGAATTCTGATTGAACCTTGATTAAATCAGTGTTGAATCTGTGCTGAACCCAGATTAAATCCTTGCTGGGGCCGCCATTTGGGCTTGCTAACTTGGGTATTCATCAGGGGTAAGCAGAGGCGTGGGTCTTTGCGTATTAAAATGTCCCACCTGCCAAATTCTGAACATTTGCAGTTTCAGTAACTGCCGTCGATATTCGCCGCACTCGAATCCGCTCCATTTCGTTGTTTTGACTCAAATATCTATGACATTGAAGGCTGTTTTTCTTATCCGCTTGGCAGTCTGTGTCGTAACGGTTTGTGCCTTAACGGCCTGTATTACCTTGGGCCCTGACTATGACGCCCGCCAAGCGACCCAAGTGCCCAATCAGCCTCAAGACTGGAGTCCGCCAGTCGCACACGGTGGGGATCTTGCTACGCTACAAGACTGGTGGCGTCAGTTTAATGACCCGACTTTGGTCGGCTTGATCGCTGCCGCTCAAGAGCAAAGCAACACGATGGCGCAGGCGGCGCTAAAAATCGCCCAAGCGCGAGCTCTACTGGTCGGCACCAACGCTGCGGCGCTGCCCGTGGTGAATGGTTCAGCGGGCGCAACCCGCGGTACCTTTCAGGTGGGCGGCCCTATTGTGTTAGCGACCGTGAATCAAGCGCTATTGCAGTCCAGTTGGGAGCTTGACTTATTCGGTGGTCTGGCTCGCGGTAGCGAGGGCGCTCGGGCAAGGTTAGAGGCTCAGATCGCCAACTGGCACGACGCGCGCATTGCAGTGGCCGCAGATACAGCCAACGTGTATGTCAACTATCGAGCTTGTGAGCAGTTTGCGGCCCTGGCCTTGGCAGACGCTACGTCCCGTGCTCGCACCGCCAAGCTCACTGAACAATTGGCTGGTTCTGGGTTTCAGTCCCCTGCAAATGCTGCGCTTGCGCGGGCAAGTGCGGCAGAGGGGCAAGGGCGCTGGGTCGCACAGAACGCCGACTGCGATTTAGCCGTTAAAGCTCTGGTGGCACTCACTGGGTTGGTTGAGACAGATTTACGCCGAAACTTGGCGGCCCAGTCTGCGGTGTTGCCCAAACCGTTGTTACCCGCGGTGCAGCAAGTACCGGCGCAGGTTCTGTCGCAGCGCCCGGACCTTGCGGCGGCCGAGCGCGAGTTAGCGGCTGCCAGCGCCGACATTGGGGTTCGCGAGGCTGATCGGTTTCCGCGCTTGTCGCTCTTGGGCAGCATTGGGCCGTTGGATTTCAGTACTACGGGTTTAACGATTAGTGGCTCAACCTGGTCGATTGGCCCCTCGTTGACGATGCCGATTTTTGATACGGGTCGCCGTGCAGCGAACCTCGACGCTGCCAAAATTGCCTACCAAGCCGCTGAAGTGAATTACCGCAGTCAGGCTCGTCGCGCTGTACGAGAGGTGGAAGACGCGCTGATCCGACTGAACAGTTTGTCGGCGCGCGACACCGAGGCTGAGATTTCGGCAAAAGGCTATCGACAATCTTTGACAGCCTCAGAAGATAAGTTCAGATTTGGTTTGGCAAGCATCTTGGATCTTGAAGAAGTCAGACGTTTGTCG
>CALFXX010000037.1 GCA_937952975.1 uncultured Alcaligenaceae bacterium | reverse complement strand
GGCTTAGGTTTGATTTGGGGGTGGGGGAATGGGGGTAATGTGCGCGTTACTTACGTATTAACCGCAACAATTTGATACACAAAATAGTCCTACACACGGTCTGTTTTTGGTCTTTCAAACACTAAAATTAAGTTCCCTCTTCGCATTTAGAAAATGCGATCTACCCCATGGCATCTATCATCCTACGTATAACGCTTGACGTTATACGAATCTCATTATAAAATTCTCTGTAAATGACGATAATCTCATTTTTATGCGCTGAAACGCGTTCGTTATACGATGGCAAGCACTCAAAGCGCTTTCGACAAATTGAGGTAGTTGCCCAACGTAAATTACAAATGCTGGATGGTGCAGTTGAACTTCGAGACTTACGATCACCGCCTGGTAATCGACTAGAACCTCTCAAGGGAAATCGAACGGGTCAGCACAGTATTCGAATCAACGATCAATGGCGCATAAGTTTTATCTGGACTCCTTTAGGCCCAGACCAAGTCGAAATTGTCGACTATCACTGAAAGGCAAATAAGCATGACCACGAACAAAATGCGTCCGATTCATCCAGGTGAAATTTTGAGAGAAGAGTTTCTTATTCCGCTAGGTATGTCAGCCCACGCTCTTTCGATAGCGTTACACGTACCAGCCCCACGAATTCACGATATCGTTCGCGAACGAAGGGCCGTGACGCCTGATACTGCCTTACGGCTTGCACGCTATTTTGATATGACAGCACAGTTTTGGCTAAACCTGCAAAGCGCTTTTGACTTAAAGCAAGCCGAACAAGATGTGGGTCGACTCATCAAGCAAGAAATTAGACCCCGTGCGCAGCAGGCTGCTTGACGTTTAACCGCAGCTTGGCTCGAAACCGATCACTGTTTACCTTGACACACTTATCCCTGTTGTGACTTGTTGAACACACTCCCCGCGTCATCGCAACTCAACCGCCAAAAGAGCGACCGCGTACCAAAAGAGGTCATGCTCTCGGACGCGCAAACCCGTATCCAAGACTGGTGGGCGCAAGCGTATGACGGGGTGTTGGGCGAAAGGTTCAGGCTTGAAGCGCAAGCAAGCTTGCCGCTGGTGGGTGGTGGTGCGGGGGTTGAAGAGGTGTATGCGGGGGTACGGGTGCAAAGGTTGAGGCTTAGGTTTGATTTGGGGGTGGGGGAATGGGGGTAGTGCCTCTCGACACCCACCGCACATGGATCATCTTGCCATTGATGTGTATGGTGTGTATAATATTTTTTGTCATCAACCTATGAATAGCAAAGACTTAATCAAACGACTCAACGCAGACGGATGGGTTCTGCGTGACACTTAAGTATTCCGCATCCTAAAAAAGATCTCGGAACGGGTTTGGTTCAAAAAATCCTCAAACAGGCAGGCCTAAAATAATGAAATATCCAATTGCGATTGAACCAGGCAACGCCAAAACTGCGTGGGGTGTCGCCGTACCCGATCTACCTGGGTGCTTCTCGGCAGCTGACAGCGGCATCGACGAAGCAATCGATAACGCGAAAGAATCCATTGAGTTATGGATCGAAACGGCCATTGACGCAGGCCAAAATGTTCCTAAACCCAGTTCAATCGCAGAGCTGCAAAAGAAAAAAGAGTTTAAAGGCTGGGTCTGGGCCATCGTTGAAATTAACCCTGCCCTGCTGTCGGACGAAATCGAACGCGTCAACATCACGTTACCAAGACGTGTCTTGGCAAGACTGGATTCCAAAGCTAAAGTCGCAGGCGAAAACCGCTCTGCATTTATTGCACACCTTGCCATCAGCGCATAAGGCGTAACACCGCTCGACATCGATCACTGTTTGCCTTGGCATGCTTGGCCCTGTGGTTACTTTATTAGTGACTTATGGAACCTACCTGCTCCCCGTCTCATCGCAACTCAACCGCCAAAAAAGCGACCGCGTACCCAGCGAGGTCATGCTGCGCGGCGCACAAACCCGCATCCAAGACTGGTAGGCGCAGGCGTATGACGGGGTGCTGGGTGAAAGGTTTAGGCTAGAAGCGCAAGCAAGCTTACCTCTGGTGGGTGGCGGTGCGGAGGTTGAAGAGGTGTATGCGGGGGTGCGGGTGCAGAGGCTAAGGCTTAGGTTTGATTTGGGGGTGGGGGAATGGGGGTAATGTGCGCGTTACTTACGATTTCTTTTATAAGCCCTTAGATCATCTGCCGCGAACATTTGATTGCGACCAACGACGTGACTAGGTATCAATTTTCCTGCCTGAACATAGCGCCGCAAAGTTGGCAATGATATTTCTAAGTACTCGGCTGCTTCTGCCGCAGACAGGGGTTCTCGCGCTAAATGACCAAAAACCTGTTCGTGGCTGAAATCATCGTCACGAAATGCATTAGTGCTTAAAAGCAAAAAGAATTTGGCGCGCTCGGTCGCCGGCATGCGCCGCATTTCAGAAAACAGGTCTTGTGCCGTCAGTGCGTGGTTCATGTTACGGATCCTTAGCTTTTTTCTAGTCGCAGGTACTGTTGCGCTAGATGCTAGACCAATGGGTAGGCATCGGTGGCGTTCGCCTAAGGGTTTTTATCGATACTGTCGTGTTTTCCGGCATAGCGCATGTAGGCCGTACCATTTTCAAGAGTAAAGCTTGCTTTGTAGTTATCGTCAGGGGTTATATGTACCGTGTAACACTTAACTTTAACTTTTGGATTTTCGATAGACCAGGCAGTTCTATTTTGTAAATTATGAAGATGAAGTTTTGCAGGCGCCTTAGTAACATCTAGAAGTAACAAGTGGCCAATAATTTTCTTGGCTTCGCGCAACAATTCATCTGGCAAACTACCATATGACTTCACAAAAGTAGCGGCACTTGCATCTACGCGATAAATGATGTTTGCAGACATCAAGTTACAGCGTTAATTTTCTCAAGAATTTTTTGTATTTCTTCTGCAGAGTCAGCAGAGCGGCCATCTACACGCCCTAAAAAAGCAGCATCGTGAGTGCCTATTTCCCATCTGATTGAAGAAGTAAATCCGTATATTTGTGAGAACGCAGCAAGCGACCTATCAATGCTGTTAATAGTGTGTCTAGCTTCTGGACGGATTTTTGATCGAAATTGCTGCAACTTACTTGCGACGCAAGAGACTCTCTCTTCGAGCATCAAGATGCGATCGCTTAAAGAAAAATCCTCATCAATTGCCTCTGGCGGGAAATTTCCTTGCTCTAATCTTTCTTTTAACGACTTCAATACTGAAAAGTGGCTTTGAAGGTCTTTAATCATGCCCTCTATTCTTAGAGCTGCGCCCCAGCAAAGAAAATCCAGTGCCCATCGAACAGACATAGTTTTTCCCAGCAGACGAAACTTATCCAAGCTTTTACTAAGTCGGTCTACGTCAGAATCAATGTCGCTGAAGTTTATTGCAGTTGAGTTCATGTTTTCATCCACCAAAAAATTGAGGCATACGAAAAAGATTTTGATGTGCCCTAATTATATCCCTCAAGCAGAGTAAGTTCTGGAGCCTTTCAATCATGAAAATCGAACAGCGACTTATTGAATACCTGCGCATATTCATCTAAGAGGACACTCATCCCATCGCAGCGTAAAAAGCGTTACTAAGGCAATTGGTCATCGATCACTGTTTGCCTTGGCACGCCTGGCTCCGCGGTTACCTTATTAGTGATTTTTGGAACTTAATGCCCGCGTCATCGCAACTCAACCGACAAAAAAGCGACTGCGCACCCAGCGAGGTCATGCTGCGCAGCGCGCAAGCACGGTATCGTAATGCGTCTGTAAGTTGATCCAACTTTGTGCGTCAGTACCGAAAAATGCTGCCAGACGTAAGGCGGTATCAACAGTAATACCCCGTAAGCCTTTCACAATTTCATTGACTCTGCGAGGCGGCACCACGATCGCGCGTGCTAAAGCGGCCTGACTTAAGCCCAAGGGTTTGAGCCAATCTTCAAGCAAAATAATGCCGGGGTGCGAGAGGGATACTTTACGTGCCATAGCAAACCTTACTAGCGCTCTCGCGAAGAAGTGCTGCAGCGCAATTAAGAAACCGTAGCGACTACTTCGCGTAGACGTCAACAAATAATTTAGCCAACATGCTCAAAACGGCAATAAGGGTAGTGATATACATAGATACAAGCCAGTAAAAATTTTTATCGATTTTCTTTTGTAGCTTCTCGTGGTCGGCGGCCATCTCTTTGCGAAGCTCAACCTGCACGTGGGCAATCTCTTGGCGTAAGTCTGCAAAGCCCTTCACCATGTCCACCCGCAAATCAGCCATGGCTTGGGTAAGCTGCGCCATCGATCGATCAAGACGCTCGACCATTTTGGTGTTTTGTTCGACTACTAATTCAAGTGTGAGCACGCGTTTTTCCATCGCAAAATCTTAACCATAATTGTGAGGCATTTCTATTCGAAAAAGTACGCGTAAGTCGTATCTTTGGTAACTGAATTGTTAGCGATTGCAACAGCTCGATAAGGGCCAAGCACAACGATTAAATTAATCAGCGGCTAAGCAGCCTATGAAGCCGAATTCGAGAAACAGATCTGGATATCGATGATCTAAACTCTTTTGCGAAAACCACGAAAGCCTAAAAACGCTATTTTCTTTCACCGGGCACGTTGATGTACCCAAAAGGGCAATGACGACAGCGGTTACCGCAGCAGACCCCACGCTTCAAGTGGGCGTAGCTTGTCAGCACCTGGTATCCCGATGCGGGATCAATGTACGTATCTTGACCCTTTTCACAGGCAAGGCGATGAAGGTCTTCAATGCTTGGCATACGTCATACTTAATCTTGGTCGCGGGGATTTGATCTTGGTCGCTGGGCGCATAAAACTGAAAAAGACTAATGCAATCAACTTTAATATTTTAGCCGCTTTAACACCCCCTACCCCGCTCAATAAATAGCAGTTATATTGCCTGAAGCTAGCCCATCACAGACGCTAGCATGACAACCAATCGATAGAGACAAGCAAACATGACGATCACGCCGTTATTACAAGATAAAACCATTATTGTGACCGGAGCCTCAACCGGTATCGGGCAAGCCTTTGCCTTCGCTTGTGCCGAGCAAGGGGCAAACGTGGTGGTAGCCGACATGAATGGCGGCGATGAAACTGTTGCTTCGATTCAGCAAAAAGGCGGTCAGGCGACTTTTGTGCAGACGGATGTGGCCAACGAGGCCTCGGTACACGCCATGGCGGCGCATGCGCTTAAAACCTATGGTCGTATCGATGGCCTTGTTAATAATGCAGCCTATTTTCGTGAAGTCAAACTCACACCTTTTGAAGAAATCGAATCAGCGATTTGGGATCGCACTTTTGAGGTCAATGTCAAGGGTGTGTGGCACTGTTGCAAAGCTGTCATGCCGGCCATGCGGGCCCAACAGTCTGGCGCGATTGTGAATATCGCCTCGGTGGTTGCGGTGGCGGGTCAACCCGGCTATTTGCATTACGTGGCGACCAAGGGTGCAGTGCTTGCCATGACGAAGGCGTTAGCCAAAGAATGCGGCAATATCAATGTGCGTGTCAATGTCATTGCACCAGGCTTTGTCATTACGGATGCGACTAAGAACCGCCCAGTCGAATGGCAACAAAGCTTCTTGAAAGCGCGCGCACTGTCTCGCGAACAGCGCCCGCAAGACTTAGTAGGCACAGCCGTTTATTTGCTATCTGACATGGCGGGTTTTGTGTCGGGGCAAACCATCGTGGTCGATGGCGGTAGTGTGATGTATTGACCGCGTGCTGCGCAGCACCGGCCCTTTGGCATCGGTATTTTTTGTAGCAAACAAATTCAACCTCAATGATTGACTTCTTTCTTCTTAGCCTGCCGATCTTTGGCATCGTGGCGGCCGGCTGGGCGGCTGCAAGTTTGGGTTGGGTGCCTGCAGGCACCATCGATATCTTGGGTACCTTCTCGGTTCGGTTTGCCCTTCCGGCGCTCATCGCCCGCTTGATCTCAACCCAGCCTTTATCGGTTGCCTTCGACGCGCGCTTTTATTTTGGGTACCTTGTTTGTGGGCTCAGCATCTTTGCTCTGGTGTTTTGGGTATCGCGTATTGTGAATAAAAACACCAGCGTTGCGGCCGCGCATGCTACCACCGCCTCGTTAGGCAATATTGGTTTTCTAGGCCCACCGATCATGCTGGCTTTTTTTGGCGCGCGTGGTGCGGGCCCCCTTGCCATGGCGATCATGGTCGAGGTGATGATTCTGTTGTCGCTGGGCAGTGCGTTGATGAGTGTTAGCGAAAACGTCAATGCAAAAATTGGTCAAATTATTTTTCGTAGCACGCTGTTAAATCCTGTCGTATTAGCCATTTTGGTTGGTGTGACGCTGGCCGCTACAAACACTGCTCTGCCGCTGCCCCTAGAACAGTTTTTGACCATCATGGGGGGCGCTGCGGGCCCAACCGCTCTGTTTGCGTTGGGCGCAGCCCTAGCGGTTCAAAAGATCGACCGCGCGGGGCTTATGGCGGCGTTATCCATTGCAGTGGCTAAGCTCGCGTTGTACCCGGTATTGATTTGGTTGGTGCTGGCCAAGCTGCTGGGGCTTGAGCCATTTTGGTGGCAAACAGGCGTTGTGATTGCCTCACTGCCCTCTGCCGGGCATATCTTTGTGTTGGCGCAACGCTATCGAGCCGACCCCGAACGCGTGTCGGCGGTGATCGTTGCCTCAACGGTCATCAGTGTGGTGACAGTGCCGTTTGTGGCGTGGCTGGTGTTGGAGTAAGTAGCTTTGAAATTGTCCAGCGCTAACTATCCTCTGCCGGATTGGCTGTTTCTAGGCGACTTCCAACACTGGTCTATCGCGTCGCGAGCTTCTATTGCACGACTAATTGCGCACCTAATTCATTAAACGTCTAACACGCGCGACAACCTCAGCCGCTGTAATGTTGAAATATTCATACAGCTGTTCAGCACCACCTGAGGCGCCAAAACCTTTCATGCCAACAAAATCTCCGCGCTCGCCAAGATAGCGATCCCAACCAAAACGCACCGCAGCCTCGATCGAAACCCTCACGACTCCAATGCCAAGAACCTCTGATCTATACGCCTGATCCTGCTGATCAAATAACTCACAACACGGCATTGACACTACGGCTGTTGCAATCCCCTCTGCCTGCAACTGCTCTCTAGCCTTCAATGCGATGGCCACTTCAGAGCCGGTGGCCAATAGCGTGACCGCCCTCTTACCACCTAAGGCCTCTGCAAGGATATAGCCGCCGCGCTTTGATTGATTGTCTGCGCTAAGTTCAGTACGCACTCTAGGCAACGCTTGGCGTGCAAACACCATTGAGACAGGGCCCGTGCGATGTTCAAGCGCAATCTCCCAACACTCAGAAGCCTCGATTGCATCGGCTGGGCGCATCACCAACATATTTGGCATCGCACGCAATGAGGCCAAGATTTCGACCGGTTGATGCGTTGGGCCATTCTTACCCACCCCGATCGAGTCGTGACTAAACACAAATTTAGCCGGAAGTTTCATCAAGGCGGCCATTCTCATTGCAGGTCGCTCGTAATCTGAAAACGCCAGATACGTGACGGCCAACGGGATGATGCCTCCGTGCGCAGCCATGCCATTGGCCATCGAACCCATGACGTGCTCACGCACGCCGCAATGGATATAGGCACCGCCATGATCTTGAGCCGTAAAGGCCTTAAGGCGACGTTTATGACTAGTGGGCGCCTCTAAGTCTGCGCAGCCCACCATTCGCTCGGGCAGTATCTCAGCCAAGCGATCATTGATTTCAGCCGAAATCATAATACCGCCAGGGGCTGACTCACCCACAAGTGAGTCGCGCTCGTACGCGCGCAACACATCCTGCCAACCCTCGGGCAGCTCGCCAGACAGCACGCGATCGAACTCACGACGCTCAGCTTGGCTGAGTTTATTTAAACGCATCTGCCAAGCTTGGTATTCGATTTCACTTCTTTTTCCGGCTTCGCGCCAAATATTCAAAACGTCATCTGGGATATGAAACGGAGCATGAGGCCACTCAAGTTCTTTGCGTGCCAGGTCTGCATCGTCTTTGAATAAGCGAGCGCTATGGCCACCACGCTGGCCTTGCAACCTCGCCAAACCACGAGCAATCACTGTTCGGCAGGCAATCAAAGACGGTCGTGGATCAACTTTAGCCTGTTCAATGGCATTTGATACCGCCTCAAGATCATGGCCATCGACTTCAATCACATGCCAATGAGCCACACGAAAACGCTCGGCGACATCTTCGCTGATCGACAATGACGTACTGCCATCATCCGTGATTTGATTGTCGTCCCACAGCAGAATGAGCTTACCCAGTGCAAGATGGCCCGCCAACGAAATCATTTCTTGGCCCACGCCTTCTTGAAGGCAACCATCACCCACAAAAGCGTAGGTATGGTGATTGACGAGCTCTTGACCAAAGCGAGAGCGTAAATACGCCTCAGCGATCGCCATACCAAAAGCATTTGCAATCCCCTGCCCCAAGGGCCCTGTGGTGACTTCAATACCATGGCTGTGATTGATTTCGGGGTGCCCTTCGCAATGCGACCCTAGTTCGCGAAAACGTTTAATCTGATCCAAAGAGATCTGCTCATAGCCTGTCAGGTACAGAAGCGCATACAACAACATCGACCCATGGCCATTTGATAGCACCACTCGATCGCGATCCGGCCAGGTTGGCTGATTCGCGACAAAGCGTAAATGGCGTGTGTATAAGGCCGTCGCGATTTCGGCCATCCCCAAGGGCACGCCTTGGTGCCCTTCTTGCGCCTGAACAATGGCATCGATCGACAGAAAGCGTATTGCATTGGCAATGTTTGAAGACATCTTTTTCACCGAAATTGCGTTGTTTGTTCAGCTTTGATCTGCTTATTCTGCTTTGATCTGCTTATTCTGCTTTGATATCCGCCGCTTTAATCACTTCGCCATAGCGCTTGAAATCTGCTGCGATTTCTTTGCTGAATTTTTCAGGCGTGCCAGGTGAGGCTTCAATCCCAAGGGTATCAAGCCTTGCGATCACTTCAGGCGTTGATAAGACTGCGTTGAGCTCTTTATTGAGATACTCGATCACTGGGCGTGGCACTTTAGAGGGTGCAAAGATGCCTACCCAGCCGCTTGCGACAAAGTCTTTGATCCCGCTTTCAATAAAGGTGGGAACCTCAGGTAAAGAAGCGGCTCGCTTTTCGCTTGAGACCGCAACCGCTTTGAGGCGGCCACTTTTGACGTAGCTGTAGCCACCAGCCACCGCGGTAAAGACCAGTGGGATGACACCTGCTTGCACATCGATCATGGCTTGACCACCGCCTTTATACGGCACGTGTACCAGCTTTGAGCCGGTTTGCTGGTTAAGCAACTCGACCGCGATGTGCTGTGGGCTTGCGACCCCAGACGAGCCAAAATTAATCACTTTGCCTGGCTGTTTTGACAGGGCAATAATTTCTTGCAGTGTTTGCGCCTCAAATTTTGGATATGCCAACAGTATCAAGATGGTTTCGCCAATTTTGCCGATCGGCGTCAGGTCTTTGAGCGTGTCCAAAGGCATGGACGTAAACACGTGTGGGTTAATCACGATGGTGCCGTCAAAGCCAAGCACTAAGGTATAGCCATCGGGTTCAGAGTTGGCAACCATAGCTGCACCAATGTTGCCTGAGGCCCCTGCTTTGTTTTCAACAATGATTGATTGCCCGATACGACGGGATAATTGGTCGGCAATCAAGCGGCCGCTTGTATCGGTGACGCCACCTGGGGCGAAGGGCACGATCAGTCGAAGCGACTTATTTGGAAACGTGTTTTGCGCCAACGCTGGCGTAGCCGCTGCGATCAGCGTCATCCCCAAAAAAGAGAGCGCTGTGCGCAGCGTATTTTTCATGAACTTTTCTAGCATGTTGTTTCCTTATTGAATACCTGATCTTCTTTCTTAACTGTATGACGTCGTGCTTTAAGCCCGTTTAAGTTGTCTGCTTACAAAAGGAACAAGCCCTCCGGCGTCGATGATCCCTTGTATGTAGGGCGGAAACGGTTTCGCTTGAAAGACCGCACCGTTGACCGTGAACAGACCCTTTGCGATATCTGCCTCGATCGCATCCCCGCTTTTGACGGCGGCAACGATTTCGGCACACTCAAAAACCGGTAGCCCAATATTGATCGCATTACGATAAAAGATGCGAGCATAACTGGTGGCAATGATGCACGAAATCCCGGCCGCTTTAATGGCGATCGGGGCATGCTCCCTTGAAGAACCTGTTCCAAAATTACTGCCCGCGATGATGACGTCACCAGGCCGTACCCGCTGGATGAAACCGGGATCGAGCCCTTCCATGCAATGGGGGCCTAGGTCTTCGGGGGTATACAGATTGAGATATTTGCCAGGCAAAATCACATCCGTATCGATATTGGTGCCATAAAGGTGGATGCTTCGCGTGGCGTTATTCAAATTAGCGCCGCTCGTGGCTTCGCTGCTCATGCTTGAACCGCTGGTAGCCGAACCGTTCATGCGAACTCCTTTCTGCCCGCCTGTGGAGCAACGCTCAGCGGATCAACAATCTTGCCTGCAACAGCTGCAGCGGCAGCGACCCAGGCATTGGCCAGATAGACCTTCGCGTCAGCGTGGCCCATACGGCCTCTAAAATTTCGGTTTGTTGTAGAGATCGCGGCTTCGCCCGCAGCCAAAATCCCCATGTGGCCACCAAAGCACGCGCCGCACGTTGGCAACGAGATACCGGCACCCGCGGCCGACAAAATCTCAAGCAGGCCCTCACGTGCGGCTTGCCGATAAATCGCACTGGTGGCGGGCACAACAATGAGCCTCACATTTGGGGCAATCGTCTGGCCCTTTAATACTTGCGCAGCCTGCCTTAAATCGGTGATGGTGCCGTTTGAGCAATTGCCAATATAGACTTGGTGTACGGTGGTTTCAGCCACCTGGGCAACCGGTAAGCCATTGGCCGGCGACGGCGGCGCCGCAACCAACGGGGTCAGTTGCTGCAGATCAATCGTATGGCGCGCAAGATAGTCGGCATCTGGATCGGGCATGACGGGTTGCCGAGCCCCCCACCCTGACTGCGCGATGTACTGGGCCACCTGCTCGTCATATTCAAACACACAGGTGTCGGCACCCGCCTCGACAGCCATGTTTGCAATGGCCATGCGCTCGTCGATATTCAGGTTCGTCAGCCCGCTGCCACCAAATTCAAGTGCAGCGTTTAAGGCGCCATCAACCCCGATTTTTGCAATCAGGCTCAAAATGATGTCTTTGCCTGTGACGAAGCGCCCTGGCTGACCAACTAAATCAACCCTGATAGAGCGTGGCACTTTGACCCACAACTCGCCCGTGGCAATCACGCCCGCCAGGTCGGTTGAACCGAACCCGACCCCGCAGGCGTTTAAGGCACCGGCAGTACAGGTATGCGAATCTGCGCCAAAAATCAGGCCACCCGGGCCGACCTTACCGAGTTCGGGTAACAGGGCGTGTTCAATACCATGACGCCCCGATTCGTAAAAATTTTTAATCCCAAATTTATTGCCAAAGCCTCTTAAGAGATTAATGGCGTCGGCACTTGTGACATCTTTAGGGGGTGAAAAGTGGTCGGCTACCAAGACAACTTTTTCTGAATCAAACAGGCGATCAACGCCCATCTTTTTTAATTGTTCGACGGTGATCGTACCGCTTGTGTCGTTCAACAGCACAACATCAGGTGTCAACACCTCGATGTCTCCGGCACGGGCCTGCCGTGATTGTGCATGTACCGCGAATATTTTTTCTGTCATCGTGAAGCCCATGACATCTCCTGGTGAGGCAGCAAGAAGGCGTATCACTGCTGCCTGTGTATGAATGAGATTGACGCATCAAACCTCGCCGTTCAGGGCGGGCAGATTGTCAAGTATATTTGCATATTACTCACAAATGACCAGCAAACAATGAGCCCCGCACAAGCCCTCCGCAAACGCCTCTTAAACCCTGAAATTATGGTGATTCCGGGCGGGGGTTCACCCATTGAGCTTCGGCAAATCGAAGCTGCCGGCTTTGAGGCTGGATACGTCAGCGGCTATGCCACGGCGGCGGCCCGTTTCGGTGAACCCGATATCGGTCTGATTGCGTACGCCGACATTGAAGATTCAGTACATGCGATTCGACGCGTCACAACAATCCCCCTGATTGTTGACTGCGATACAGGTTATGGCGATGTGGCCAACGTGGTGCGCACCGTCAGAGGCATGGAGTTACTTGGCGTGGCTGCGGTTCAGCTTGAAGATCAAGCCTGGCCTAAGCGCTGTGGGCATATGGATAACAAGATTGTTGAAACACGCGAAGTTGCTGTCAGAAAGATCCGCGCGGCGGTCGCGGCCCGCAACAATCCGGACACACTGATCGTTGCGCGCACCGATGCAAGAGGCCCCATGGGGATGAACGAGGCACTTGAGCGTTGTATGTTGTTTAAAGAGGCCGGTGCAGATATTTTGTTTGTGGATGGCCCACAGTCGCTTGAAGAGCTTGAACAGATCGGCCGCGAACTACCAGGCCCGTTACTGGCCAATATGTCAGAAACCGGCTTAACGCCGCTACGCTCGGCTAAAGAGTTACAACAAATGGGTTACGCAATTGCGTTGTTTCCAAGTAGTACCGTCAGGCTCACCATCAAAACTGTTGATGATTTTTTGACTGACTTGAAAAAAACAGGCGACTCGCGCGCCTGGGTCGACAAGATGGCCTCGCTTGAGCAAACGAATAACGCGTTAGGGTTAAGCAATATTCGTCGCTTTGAGCAAGAGTTGCTTTCAAAAGAAAAATAGCCACCCAGTGCTAATGGATATGGGTTCCACCATTTACGTCGATCGTTGCACCCGTCACAAAGCCTGAAAGTTCAGAGGCCAGAAATAAACACGCACCGGCCATTTCGCGGGTCGTGCCGGTGCGTTTTAACGGAATCGCCTCAACGATCGCACTAAGACGCTCTTCAGACAGGCCATCAAGCATCGGTGTTTCAATCATTGCAGGGCAAATTGCATTTGCACGAATCCCTAACGCACCAAATTCGCGGGCGATACTTTTAGTTAGGCTCAGCATGCCGCCCTTTGAAGCCGCGTAATGAGAACCGCCAACCAGCCCACCGCCTCTTTGTGCGGCCAGCGATGCAATATTGACGATCACACCCGACTTCTGCTGTGCAAATACTTTGAGCACGCTTTGACAAAGATAGAAAGCCCCTTTCAGGTTGATATCTAGCATCTTGTCTAACTCTTGATTGCTGATTTCTAAAATTGGTTGTGAGCGAACAATGCCTGCCGAGTTCACCATGCAGTCAATGGTGCCGTGCACCGCCAACACTTCACGAACCATATTTTCGCAATCCTCAGAGTTGCTAATATCGCAACGCACCCCTTGAATGCTGATGTTTCTATTTAGGGCTGTTTGTATTGAGCTTTGAATTGTCGCTAAGGTCGAGTCGTTCATCGTAACGTCTACCACCACGACGTTGGCACCATGTTCTGCAAACAACTCTGCTGTCGCGTAACCGATACTTCTGAGCGATCCGACACCAACCACCAAACATACTTTGTCTTTCAGCAACATAAAAACCTCGTATCTTCAAAAACCGTAATTAAAATAATATTGAGCGGGCGCCTTAATGCCCGAACCCAGTTGACAAGGCAGGAAATGCTGCAACGATGAAGGTTCCAATGACAAGGGCAACGAGATAGCCCAGAATAGGTCTCATACCCTTACTGGGACTCACTCGACTAATCGCGCACGCGGCGTAATAGCCCACACCAAACGGTGGTGCAAACAAACCAATCCCCATGGCAAGAACTACAACCATTGAGTAGTGAATATCATTGATCCCAAATTGTTTAGCAATCGGAAACAACAAGGGGCCAAACACTACGATCGCGGGGATCCCTTCGAGTACGCTGCCCAGGATGATGAAGGCAAAGATCGATACGATCAGAAAGCCTGTCGCGCCGCCTGGCAACTGAGTCATCACCTCTGCAAGCTGACGTGAAAATCCTGATTGAGTCAGTGCCCAAGCCATCCCTGTTGCGGTACCGATAATCAGCAAGATCGCACCAGATAATGCTGCCGTGTCGACTAAGGCTGGCCACAATTTCTTGACGTCTAGTTCACGGTAAACAAGTGCACCCGCAAGAAGCGCATAGGCGATCCCAATAGTCGAGACTTCAGTCGCCGTTGCGACGCCTTCGATCACTGCGGCACGAATAATAAAAGGCAAGGCTAGCGCTGGGCTGGCAATCAAAAACGCCTTACCAATGTCAGCTAAGCTCGCACGTGTTGCACCCATCATTTGGATTTTTCGGTTGCGCATCCAGATCACAAAGCACAGCAACATGGCAAGCACTAACGCCGGAACCAAGCCGCCCGCAAACAGTGCCGCGATCGAAATGCCTGTGACCGAGCCAATCGTGATCAACACGATGCTTGGCGGAATCGTCTCGGTCTGAGCACCCGTGGCAGCAAGCAGCGCGATCATTTCACCTTCATCGACACCACGTTTTCTCATTTCAGGAAACAAGACCGGGGCAATCGCTGCCATGTCTGCCGCCTTTGAGCCTGAAATCCCTGACACCAGATACATGCCTCCGACCATCACGTAAGAGAGGCCACCACGTACGTGACCCAAAAGCGACGCTAAGAAGTGAACCATCGCCTTAGCCATACCGCTGAGTTCAAGGACGACACCTAAAAAAACAAAGAGCGGTACCGAAAGAAGAACAAGGTGCGACATCCCTTCATCCATTCGCCCAATAATCACACTGGTCGGTTTACTGGTCGTCAAGGCGATATAGCCGAAAGTTGCCAGGCCAAAGGCAAACGCAATCGGTACGCCTGAGAGCACTAAAATTGCGACAATGACTACAAAAAATATCAGCAGATTAAAGTTTCCAAGGTCTTGAAAAATCGGGCTGAGTAGATAGAGCGCGATCACAGTCAGGAGCGAAAGGCCAATGACCATGACCAACCGCTTCACGTCTGTCACTTTAGCGAATTGCAATAAGGCAGCCACTACCATGAAGGTGATGCCGCAAGGCAAGGCCGAGGCTCGCCAGGCATTAGAAATTTCAAGCGAAGGCGAAGTCACAATGATTTCGTCTAGCGCAAATTCGTAGGCAGGATAAATAACAAGAATTAAAAACGTTGCCGTCGCCACCAGCGCGAACAGCTCTAAGAAGGCGCGCCGCTGGTGTGACACCACATCTACAATAGCTGTCATTCGCATGTGCGCAGCGCGACGAAAGGCAATCACTGAGCCTAACATCGCCAGCCATAAAAACATGACGGCTGCCAATTCATCTGACCAGGTGAGTGGACTATGAATCACGTAGCGACTGACAACGCCCCAAAAGAGAACCAAAATCTCTAGCAACACTAAAACCGCTGCAGGTACCTCTGTGACAAATCCAAGAACTCGATCGGCTCGATCGACGGCACGTAGCCAGGGGCTAGTCGGTGTAGGGCTTTGCGGTGTGATTGAGGGATTCAATGTTGGTATCTCCATTTTTTTGTTTTCGTCGGATTAAAGCTGAGAATTTTTCAGCTTTAATCTGCCATGCCTTTAACCTAATTTGCCGGTGTACTTTTCAAGTAACGACCAGGTCTCTGGGCCAAACTTCTTTTGCCATTCAACGTAATAACCGGCTTTTTGCAAGGTCTCGCGAAACGGCTCTTTGGCAACAGCGTTAAATTCCATACCCTGCCCTTTCAACTTCGCCTCTAGCGTCGTATTCAGAACGGCATGCGCAGCACGTTGTTTGAGTGCATGGCTATCTAAGATTTGGCTTGTAAGCGCTCTGAGTTCTTCTGGCAGTGCGTTCCAATTCTTTCTGTTACCAACAAGTGAAAAGTATTCCCACATGTGCGAGGTATCCGAGCAATACTTCTGCACTTCATAGAGCTTGATCGAGTCGATTGTGGGTAAGGCATTTTCTTGCCCGTCGACCACCTTGGTTTGCAGTGCGGTGTAGAGTTCACCAAAGGGTACGGTAGCGGGTGAAGCACCGAGTCCCTTAAACATCGAGGTCCACAGCGGGGTTGCCGGTACGCGAATCTTCATTCCTACTAAATCTTGTGGCGTCAAGATTGGGCGAGCAGAGTTGGTGATCTGCCGGAAGCCGTGATCAAAGACCTTACCGATTTGAACGAGGTTGACCGAGTTCAGAGCGGCTTTGATGTGCGTGCCAAGATCGCCGTCCATTGCCTTCCAAACGGTGTCGTAATCTTTGAAGGCAAAGGCGATTGAATTGATGGCTGCAGTCGGTATAAGGTTTCCGTAGATTGAACCTGCAGTACAAATAAAGTCGATTGCACCTGAGCGCACTTGCGAAAGCGTGTCGGTGTCACTGCCTAACTGGCCATTCGAATACACCTCAATCTTGAGGCGACCGTTAGATTCTTTCAAAATCTCTGAGCAAGCTGCTTTTAACGCAACAGGTGTGGGATGGCTGTCAGGCAAGGTAATCGCAATTTTCAAATCATACTTTTTTGAACTTTGCGCCATCACTGCGCCGGGGACAAGCGACACGGCACTCAGACCTGCGATCTTCTTTAGTACGTCTCTTCTGCTGTTGGAACCAACCCCAATAGCGCTCTTCTGTGTTTTTTGAATTGAAGTCATGCGTAATCTCCTGTGGGTTTGAATAGTTGGGTGGTTCAAAACACGTTTGGCTGGTGGACTTCGATGCAGTGACCATCGGGGTCATAGAGAAACACCTGATACCACCCGGGGATCGCCCAGCAGCCATAGTCGGCGTAGCGAATGCCCAGGGCGTCGCAGCGGCGCATGAAGCCTTTGATGTCATCGGTGCGGAAACAGAAATGACCGTGTCCCATGGGATTCACGAATTTTTTCATTTTGAAACCGGTTTCCAGATCACGCTCAGCCCAATGAAACTCGATATCGCCATCGGTCAAGAAATCAACTTTGCCGGTATAGGCGCGATCTTCGCGGTTGGCGCTAATGACGGTGTGCGCGGTGTCGTTGATCGTTCCCAGTTCAAACAATGTTTTGTAGAACTTGGTCAACCTAGGTAGGTTGTCGGAGCAAAGATTCATGTGGTGAAACTTGAATTCCATGGTGCAGTCTTCCCTTTTAGTTAAGTAATGTTTGGTAATACACAGCAACTCGAAGATGTTTTGCCGGGCAAGGATTTAAGCGTTTCTGGGCAAAAACGTACGATACATCATTTCATATACGAATGGTTTAATTCATATTTGAATATGTATGAGTATTTTCCCTATGTTTTAAGAGGATATTTCGACTAAAGTAACCATTTTTAATCATGTATAAATGATATTATTCACCCATGAATACATCAGAACACAATTTAGAAATACCCTCATACTCTGGGCAAGAGTCAAATCGCTCAGAGGTTTGCACCGTTGCCGCCGTCAGAAAAGTGGCAGCCATGCTTGATCTTGAGGCTGACGAATTGGTGCCAAACGCCCCGCTACCGCGAGGATGGCAGTTCATTTTGCTGGCGGCCGATACAAGAAGATCCCTCTTACGAGCCGATGGTTTTCCGGGTCTAGGCGTGACGATGCCTGACCTGGGGCTACCAAGGCTGATGCTAGGAGGCAGGGTTGTGTCTTATCTCAAAGACATACCGATTGGTGCGCAGCTCGACAGAACAAGCGTCATTCAAAGTCTTACGCACAAAACAACGTCAACGGGTCCGATGGCCGTGGCGAAAATCCGCCACGAACTACGCCTCACCCCAGACAAAACGCCTGCGTTGATTGAAACGCAAACCTACTTACTGTTTCCAGCGAGCAAAGGGGTTGCGCCAGCCAATAGTGGCGCTTTTACTGCAAATTTGACGGGATACCGTGTCAAGACGTTCGTACCCGATGAGACCTTGCTCTTTCAATATTCAGCCCTTGGCTTTAACTCTCACAAAATCCATTTAGACAAAGCACACGCGCGTAATGTCGAAGGATTTCCTGACATTGTTGTCAATGGTGGGCTAGCGACTCTTTTGATGACTGAGTTTTTGCGCATAGAGCTAGGGGTCGTGCCCTCGTCTATCTCAGTGCGCCATGTTGCCCCGTTGTATTGCGGGCGCCCAATCACCATGACTGCCAACAAAGTGGTCGACAAATGGCAACTTCAGGCCTACGACAACCGTTCAATACTTGCTGTCCATATCGAGGTAGAAACCGATGAGTTTTAGTCCACTGAGTGGTGTACGAGTGTTAGATCTGACGAGCGTCGTCGTGGGCCC
>CALFXX010000036.1 GCA_937952975.1 uncultured Alcaligenaceae bacterium | reverse complement strand
CTCTTGCTCGAGGCTTAGGGTTAAAGCTGTCAAAACATCAAAATCAGTTGAAGAAAGTGAAAGCCAAGTCTCTGCGCGAATGGGGCCTGTCGTAGCATCACCTACCGCGCTAAGCACCAGTTCGGCAGAAGTCGCCAAAACACCAGGCCAGCGAACCAAGCCGTTAGTGCCTGCCTGAAGTCTAGAAAAAATAAAACCAAGAGCGGCATCTTCGATAATAGTTGAGAACAATAACGAGGGCACATAACGCTTGCCTGCCTCTACCCCGATTAACTGCCACTGTATTTTAAGCTGATCGCCCGAGGGTGGCCCTAAGGCCTCAAGTCGATCAAACGCTACAGATTCAGGGTACTTGTGAAGAAACCGTGACAAGCGTGCCTCAAGGACACGATTTTCAATCTCACGCTGCTCAAGTATTGACTCGGTACGTTCATTTTGAATGAACAGTTCTTGCGTAAGCTTTTGTGACAAAGAAAGTTCGAGCAGCAGTGCCTCATGAGCATTTTTTAGATCAGTCAGGGCATCCTGTCTAGCGTCTGCTTGCAATACTAATTGCTCGCGCTCTGCTAGCCATTCAATATGCGCTTGGCTAATTGATTCGTACTCATTGGTCACTTCAAGTAGCCGGCTCTCTAGAGCCGTTATCGTTTCTGTTTCAATTTTGATCGTGTTTTGTAAAGCCTGATTTTGAAGTGCGTAAGTATTTAAATCGACAAGGGCTTGTTGAGCCTCACTCATAAGCCTTTCGTTGTCATTTTCAAGTTTGCTATGTTTTTCTTTTAGAGTCGCTAACTGCGACTGGCGCTCTGCGGCAAGGCGTTCAAGCTTTTCATTTAGGGTCGATAGCGCCCTTTCTTTGAGCTCAATTTGTTCAATTAAGACTTCACGTTCAGACCGCCACTGAATATGTGCCTGACTGAGGGACTCATATTCAGCTGTGATCTCAACCAGCCGTGCTTCTAAGGTCTGCACAGCGGTTTGCTCGTGAGTGATTGCATCCTGAAGCGCACGATTTTTAAGTATATAGGCCTCTAAATCGATTAACGACTGTTGAAACTGGCCTAGCAGTATTTCATTTTCTGCTTCTAGTTCGTTATTCTTTTCTTGTAAGCTTGTATGTGATTGCAATGCTTGTTCTAGTTCAACTTTTATACTCTCAGCACGCCCCTGGCTATTGCTGAGTTGCGTCGCGAGTTCATTAACCTGTGCCTCTGCAGCAGTTTGTCGTTCGAAAGTGGCCTCTAACGCCCGTTGCGCTTCATGCAAATCAAAGAATAACTGTTCATTATTTTTTGAAAAGTCTACATTTTCGGCTTTAGTCTGAGCAACTTGATCCTTTGCTGCCCCCAACTCAACCCTCAATTGCGTCAATAAGTGACGATCAGCCTGACTTTCTTCAGATAAGACTTCGTTTCGTTGTTGAGCAACGAGATACTGATTAAAGAGCTGCTTATTTTCAGCTTGAACGCTCTCTAGCTTAAGAAGCAGTTTGGTATTTTCTTCTACCCAGTGGTTGAGCTTTGTTTGTGATTGTTCACGTTGAGCACGATACTCAGTCAACAATGCGCTATCCGCGGCTTGACTTTGCATGCCTGCCAAAGTCTGGTGAGCCTGAGCAAAGCTGGTCACGCAGGTGGCTAGTTCGCGGTCTACGCTCAGCGCCTCAGGGTAACGTTCAAGCAAACTCTTTGAAAAATGTACCGCAACAGGGTTTTCGAGCTTTGACCATACTGACAAAGGCGCTTTGGGTATCTGAAGCTGATCAGACAACCTTTGCTTACATTCACGTACAAATTCTTGCGCGTTTACTAAACAGTCTTGATCGTTGACTAGAACGCAGCGTTCACGATGACGATAATAGAAGTGAAGTAGTCTTTGTTGACTTTGCTGCCAGTCACGAAGGGTCTTAGAGCAGTCAAACGCATGATCGTAATCATCGATCGCATGAGCAAGTGCGTCTATGGCTTTACTTGTTACCAATACAAAACGCAGTGTTGGCTCGACTCTAAGCCACTCGGCCAGGTCATTCAGGCTGTTTGTGTCTGCCCATCCCGTGAGTTCGCCCGTCTTTGCAGCCTCGATAACCTGACTCAGGCGTTGAGGCTTAAGTGAAATACTCGAGTACGATGCAGGCGAATCCGAATTGTATGTGCCGTTGAGTTCAGAGATTGGCAACGTCTCGTCTCCAACAAGCGTTTTCATCCCGCTGGCAGCTAGCACCTTTGCTACCACGTCCAACTCTGGTTGGTGTGCTCCTGCGATGCAAATACAACTCATCGCTGCATTCCAATATTCATGTTCAAAAGCCTGCAGTCTGTCTGAAGTAACGTCATGCAACAACCTTTTTGTATTTCAAAAGCTCACGGCTTGGATAAGCGTCAGTACCCCAACGCGCTTTCATGACGGCGTGCTCATACATTTCGCGCTTGGTGGCCTCAAGCGAGGGTGTCAATTTGCGGGTTTTTGACTCGTGGTGGTAGAGCTCTGCGTATGGTGTCCAGACACACCGATAGCCCAGAGCATTTACTTTAAGGCAAAGGTCAACATCGTTAAACGCGACGGCCAAGTGCTTTGCGTCAAAGCCGCCCACTCTTTGAAAAAGCTCTTTTCTAATTAACAAGGTGGCTGCCGTCACCGCATCAGGGTTACGGATTGACGATAAATAGTTGAAATAATCTTCGTTTGATGACTTATTTTCAAATCTAAACGCGTGCCCGGCTACCCCATCGAGCCCAACAATGACACCGGCGTGCTGAATTGAGTCATCAGGGTAAAAATGCATCGCGCCAACGCAACCAATGTCCTCACGTAAAGCATGGCTCACCATCTCGGTCAACCAATCGGGGCTAATGACCTCGATATCATTATTGACGAAGCCAACAATTGAACCTGCGGCAAATTCAACCGCAAAGTTATTGATAGCCGAGTAGTTGAACTCGGCATCGTAGTCAAGGACCCGGATGTTTTCATACACCGTTGCCATCGCGCTGAATAACTCAAGAGTTTGAAGGCAACTTGATTGATTGTTGACAATCAAAATCTCGTAATTGGTATACGTGGTTTTAGCGAGAATTGAGTCAAGGCACGCCTTAAGAATTTCATAGCCGTCGCGGGTCGGTATGATCAAGCTCACGAGGGGGCAATCGGCTGGTATTGACCAGGTGCTGCGATAAACAAAAGGTTTAACTTCGGTTACTAAAACGTCTGTGGTGGCTGAAGTTGCCAAACTAGCGGATGCCTCAAGGTCAACGTCGCTTTCGGGCTTAGTTGTAAGCGTACCAAAGTGATCTTGCAGAAGTTGCAGATTACCCTGGCTTCGTTCGGCGACTAGCCTCATTGCCTCTGGGTCGCTGCTAGGGTCGTACCCCTCAATTACACCAGCAGCCTCATGGTGGTGCAATACACTGGGCACATGCAAAATATATTTACGATAATCAATTGGCGAATTTCTATCTATATTTTCTGCGGTCACACAACGCACAACTTCGAGAATCGCTGCCAAGGCAAAGCTTTGGTTACTTTCTATATTGATCTGGTGCAACGCAATTAAATATTGAGTTTGGATCGCAAAGATCGGACCTATGTAGTTTTGGCTGTACACCAAATCTAGTGAAAACTCTGGTTTGAAAAACGGGTTTTGACGTAGACCGAAGGCATCAATTTGATCGTGATCACCGTAAATCAGCTTTGCGTCTGACTGCTGCAAGGCAGTTGAAAGATATGAATAAGTTGCGTGTGCGGCCAGTTGGGTGTCATCGCGCAGCACCACTAACCAAGAGGTGTTGTCACCGTCAACTAAGCCCACTGAGGTTTCGGAAGCCACTAAATGCGCAGCACCCGAGATTGTATTGTTAAGAGTTGAATGTATGACAAAACGTGATCCAAGATCTGCAACCTGAGAAGAATGCTCATCGTGCGGGGCTACATCACCGAATGCAGCAAGGGACTTAAGCTTTGCCTGCAAAGAGCTCGACTCTGCACGGATCTCTGACACCAACTTCGCAACGAGCGAAGCGGCGGCCTGCGTTAAATCCGAGCGCACAACCAGGTGACAGCTCCAAAACGGTACGCTTTGCTTGGCGATTGACCGCAATACACGTTCAACCCGCGCTAAATATCCCTCAGTTGGCAGCTGCTGTTCTAACAGCGGTAAGCAATAAGTAATGGTTGTCATGTGAAGCTATAAATCGCAATTCAACTTTTAGGCAAAGCGCTCACACGCCCTGTTTTGACCAACCATTTAGACAGGCTAGCCAATTGATGCTCGGTCGTGGGGATCGCTTTGTGCTCTTGCGTCGCAATAAAGTCTTGATAATTATCAGCAGGATTGCTGTCGGTTTTAAAAACAACCTTGTAATCTTGCCAACCCTCTTCAAACTGCTGCTCAGACAAAACGTCTAACTGGGCAAGCGTTAAACCTTTACCTAGTTTTTTATAAATACGGCTGATGAAGAACTTTTTAGAGACTTTGATAAGCCTAAAAACGACTAAATCTTGAGGGCTAGATTCTGCCGCCAGTTCAAGACTGAGCACGGCATCTTTGCTTAAGCGCACCAACCGCTTGGCAAGGGTTGCGGATTGAACGTTTAGCGGGAAACTTAACTCTGCCCCGAACTCTTGTGGCGGCTTTGTCTGATTGATAACGCTTTGGCTTACTAGCAAATTGAGCGGGATTCTTGAGCGAAATACCGGGCCGTCAATTTGTATTTCAAGCATATAAAAGCCTGTACGTATCGGTTGCTTTGTGCGGATTGAGCTTGTTGAAACGCTGAGATCATCTTTATCGTAGGCCAAACCTAAAGCTCTAAGCGGCAAGCGATGTTAGATCGG
>CALFXX010000035.1 GCA_937952975.1 uncultured Alcaligenaceae bacterium | reverse complement strand
ATACTTTTAATATCAAGCTGCATAGAGATTCCTGTAAGCCCTGCTAAGGGCAATGTCTAAACAATACGCTCGCTCAAACACACGCGATTATTCGCGCTCGAGCTTACGCAAGCGTTTGCGCATCACCGAAAGCTGTGACACCACGGCCGCATTACGCTGCCACTCGGCATGCGTTGCAAACGGAAATACGCCAGTGTAGCGGCCTGGCTCTGTGACATCGCTCGTGATTCCGGTGCCGCCTGAAACGAATACATCGTCACAGATCGTCAGGTGCCCAGCGATACCCGCTGCCCCAGCAATCGTGCAGCGTGCGCCAATCGTGGTTGAGCCAGCGACTGCCGTACAGGCCGCGATCGCAGTATGCGTACCGATACGACAATTATGCGCAATCATGATTTGATTATCGAGTTTGACGCCGTCTTCAATCACAGTATTTTCTAAGGCACCGCGATCGATTGTGGTGTTTGCACCAATCTCAACGTCGTTACCAATCAACAAACCGCCCAGCTGGGGAATCTTGCCCCACGCACCTTTTGCAAGGCTTGGGTCCGGTGCAAAACCAAAGCCGTCCGCACCAAGCACCGCACCACTGTGAACGATCACGCGCGCACCAATTTGTACGCCATCGTAAATCGCGACACGTGGTTGTATGACGGTAGAGGCTCCTACTTTGACATCAGCGCCTAAGACACACCCTGCCCCGATTTGAACCATGGCATCGATGACGCAGCGCGCACCAATGACAGCCAAAGGCCCGACAGTCACACTAGGCGCCAAGACCGCTGTTGGATCAACCACAGCCGAGGGATGCACGCTGATTTCGCGTGCGGGCTGTCGTGCCCAATCAAACCATTGAGCAATGCGAGCGTAGAGCAGATAAGGGTGTTTGCAAACCACTCGGGCGTAGGCCGGTTGCACGGGCGCTTGCGAGAGTAGTTCGTCGATTTCAGGCAAAACGATGACCGCAGCGGCCTTGGTCACCGCGAGTTGCTCTAGGTATTTTGGATGAACGATGAACGAGGCTTCGAACTGGCCGGCAGTTGGCAAAGCCCCTAGCCCAGCAACGATTGGGTCAGAAAATTGCCCTGTACCAGGGACAACTTTTTGCACCAAGCCCCCCGGTATCGCCTTGAGTAACTGAGAGAGTAAAGGAGCGCGCTCGGGGGTTAATAATACAGGCATCGTTCTGTCGGGTTATTTGCCGAGAGCCTGAATCACCTTGTCGGTGATGTCTACACGAGGATTAACCGTCACTGCGTCCTGGATCACGATATCGTAGCTCTCTGACTCAGCAATCTTTTTGATGGCGGCATTGGCTTTTTCGATGATGGTGGCAAACTCTTCGTTACGACGACGACTTGAGTCTTCTTGAATTTCACGACGCTTACGCTGTAAGTCAGCATCAATGTTTGCCAACTCGCGTTGACGTTTATTGCGCTCTGACTCTGATAATACGGGCGCATCTTTTTCAAGCTTTTGCGCCAAACTCCGCAAGTTGTTCACCTGTTTTTCAAGATCTTCAGCACGCTTTTTGAACTCGTTTTCAATTTTAGATTGTGCAGCCTTGGCAGGTGCCGAGTCACGCAAAATACGCTCGGTGTTTACAAAACCGATCTTCGTGCCTTGACCCTGTGCCTGAGCAGGCGTTGCGAGCGACAGAGTCAGCGCGGCAGTTGATATGGCGACCAAGCCAAGCACGCGCAAAGAGAGCCGGTTAAAAACTGAGCGGTTCGTGGTATTCATCAAAGCAGACATTATTAAAGTCTCACAAAAAACAAATTTCAGCACGCAAGTGTGCAAATATTTAAACTTAGAAGCCTGTACCGATTTGGAACTGGAAGATCTGTAGATTATCGCCGTCTTTGGCATTCAATGGCTTAGCCAGCGAAAGTTGCAGAGGACCAAGCGGTGAAACCCACGACAAACCAATACCAGCAGAATAACGGATCTGGCTTAGATTGATCGCTGTGTCGTTGCCATAACCATCTGTACCAAAGACCTGACCACCGTCAACGAAGGTAAACCAGCGCAGCGTGCGGTCGTTTTGTGTGCCAGGCATTGGGAAGTAAAACTGTACGTTACCGACCACGCGTTTAGAGCCGCCTAGGTAGGTACCAGTGATCAGATCACGTGGGCCCATAGAGTTTTGCGAGAAACCACGAACGGTACCAATACCGCCGGCATACACGTTTTTGAAAATCGGATATTGCAGGTCGCTGTAGCTCTTGCCGTAGTCAAACAGCGCGTTGAACGCCAATGTGTAATCCCGACCAATTGGTATAAAAAGCTGTTGTTGTGCGCCGAGCATGTAGTACTTTAAATTAACGGTTCCAAGATCTGCTTTTAACCGGGTAAAGCTACCGCGGCTTGGCGACAACGCACTATCCCGCGTATCTTTCGCCCAACCAGTGTTCAAAATCACAGCCGTGGTGGTATCGCCGTAGTTGTAGACGTACTCGCGATACGCAAGCGGCGAATTGTCATAGAGACCAATCGTGTTGCGCTCAACGTTGGCACCGCCATAAATGCGATCAAACTCAGAAATGGGTACACCAAAGCTTAAGCCCGCACCGACCGTCGTCACCTGATACATACCCGGGTTGTTCGAGTATGGCGTCATCGTGCGGTAGTACAACGAGGTGGTTCTGCTAATACCGTCGTTTGTAAAGTACGGGTCGGTATGGGCTAAAACAGCCGAACGGTTATATAAGCTGGTGTTCAAGTTCAGAGTCAAGTTGGTACCGCTACCAAAGACGTTATCCTCAGTAATACCCGCGGTCAGAATCACGCCATCCACCTGACCGTAACCCACACCAAAATTAATCATGCCTGTTGGCTTTTCAAGCACGGTTAGGTTGACATCAACTTGATCCGGCGAGTTGGGCACTGGCTCTGTTGCAACCTTGACTTCTTTGAAGTAGCCAAGACGATCAAGACGGTCGCGAGACAGCTTGATTTTGCCCGAGTCATACCAAGCTGCTTCGGGTTGCCGCAGTTCACGCCGTACAACTTCGTCACGGGTGCGGTGGTTGCCGGAAATTTGAATTTTACGGACGTAAACACGACGGCTCGGATCAATATAAAAAGTCAGATCCGCAGTTTGGGCTTCACGATTGAGTATTGGGTTTGGGTTAACGTTGGCGAACGCGTAGCCCAAGTTGCCTAGGTAGTCAGTAATGCTTTTGGCAGTGGCGTTAGTTTTTTCGCCTGAAAAAATCTCACCCGCTTTGACTTGCACCAACGCATTCACTTCTTCTTCAAGCCCAAGAAGATTACCAGCCAGGTTGACGCTCGTCACTTTGTAAGGCTTGCCTTCACTGATCGTCAACGTAATAAAAATGTCTTTGCGATCGCCCGAAATCGTGACTTGTGGCGGCTCGGCTTTGTACTCAAGATAGCCACGGTCGAGGTAGAACGACCTCAGTGTTTCAAGGTCGCGCTCGAGTTTCTCGCGCGAATACTTATCGCTGTCTGTGTACCATGACAGCCAACCAGGGGTTGTCATTTTAAATAGACCAAGCAAATTACTTTCAGTAAACGCTTCGCTTCCGACGATTTTGATTTCACGAATACGTGCGACTGAGCCCTCAAAGACATCAAAATTTACGCCAACCCGATTACGTGGCAGCGGAGTAACAGTGGAGGTGATTTCAGCTGCGTACTTGCCCTTAGTTAAATACTGGTTGCGTAACTCAAATTCGGCCTGTTCGAGCATCGACTGATCGAATACCCGCCCTTCGCCAAAGCCAATCTGACGCAAAGTGTCTGTGATATTTTTTGGTTCGAACTCACGCATGCCGGTAAAGGACAGCGAAGCAATGGTGGCGCGCTCTTGAACCACCACCACGACCACTCGGTTAGAAGTCTCGATACGAACGTCAGAAAACAAGCCCGTAGCGTACAGACGCCGCACGGCTTCTGTCGCAAGCTCATCGGTAAATTGTTGGCCAACTTTCACTGGCAGTTGACTAAAAACGATGCCTGGCTCAGTGCGCTGAATGCCTTCGACGCGAATATCACTCACAGCAAAGGGCGCGAACGCGTTTGCTGTCGAGGGGCCGAACACACAAAGCAGCACCAAGGCCTGCACGAATATTGTCGATAGCAGTTGCCGGCAACGGGCGCGAAAACAATCCAAGCTGACGGGCATTCTGAACAATCCTTGAAACAAGCTAACAGTCGTTAATTAAATAAACACACGATTTTAAGGCAGAAAAGACCTAATTAAAAATACGAATTAAGTCATTAAATAGGGCGACGACCATTAGGCCCGCCAACACTGCCATGCCAGCCCGTTGCCCCCAGTCGATCGAACGCGCTGAAGGCGGGCTACCCCGTATGATTTCAACTAGATAGTAC
>CALFXX010000034.1 GCA_937952975.1 uncultured Alcaligenaceae bacterium | reverse complement strand
ACTCGAGCTGAGCGGCTGACACCTGAGGAACACTCTCAGGCATAGCCAAGCCACCATCGGGCGCCAAGCCCTCAAGCAAGATATCTGAGAAGCCTTGGGCCTGCATGCCTCCGCGCGTGGAGACATACTTCATGCGAGACTCTCCATCCGCAGGCGTGTGACACGCGAACGTACAAACGGTAACGTTTCAATTTTTACAATCGCAGCATTAACATTACGCTCGATCGCCTCGTGCGTTAAAAATATCAATTCAGCGCCCTCACCCTGCTCAGCGGGTTGTTGAATCATCGAGCCAATCGAAATTTTGGCATCGGCCAAGACGCGTGCAAGGTCTGCAAGTACGCCAGGCTGATCAGCCACCGTCAGACGCAAATAATACGACGTCACAACATCGTCAATGGACAAGATCGGCGTATCAGCCATCGCATCGGGTTGAAACGCCAGGTGCGGCACACGATGCTCTGGGTCTGCCGTATGCAAGCGCGTCACGTCTACCAAATCGGCAACAACCGCCGAAGCGGTTGGCTCTTCACCAGCCCCTTTGCCGTAATAGAGAGTTTGACCAACGGCATCGCCACGCACAAGCACTGCATTCATCGCGCCTTCGACATTGGCCAATAGCGACTTGACCGGCACTAATGCTGGATGCACCCGCAATTCAATCCCTTCTGGGCGGCGCTTGGTAATCCCTAATAACTTAATGCGATACCCAAGACGCTCAGCGAGCTTGATGTCTTCAGCAGCAAGTTGCGAGATCCCTTCGATATACGCTTTATCGAACTGCACCGGAATACCAAAGGCTAAAGACGCCAACAACGTCAACTTATGCGCGGCATCCACGCCCTCGATATCAAACGTGGGGTCTGCCTCGGCATAACCAAGCTTTTGTGCCTCGGCTAACACGGTGGCAAAGGGCAAGCCGCGCGCGCGCATCTCTGACAAAATGAAATTAGTCGTGCCGTTGATAATGCCCGCGACCCACTCAATGCGATTGGCCGTTAAGCCTTCGCGGATGGCTTTAATGATCGGGATCCCGCCAGCAACCGCAGCTTCAAAAGCCACCATCACCCCGCGCGCCGAGGCCGCAGCGAAAATTTCAGTACCGTACTTCGCGAGCAAGGCCTTATTTGCCGTGACAACGTGTTTGCCTTGGGCAATGGCTTCGAGCACCAACTCACGCGCCAGCGTGTCACCGCCGATCAGTTCGACCACGATATCAATGGACGGGTCGCGCACCACGGCGTGAGGATCTGTCCCCACCAAAATATTGGCGCCTAACAGTTTGCGGGCTTTTTCAATATCGCGCACCGCCACGCGGGTCACTTCAATTTTGCGCCCTGCGCGACGCGCAATTTCTTGGGCGTTTCGGGCCAACACTTTGTAAGTGCCCCCGCCAACCACACCAAGGCCTAGTAAACCGACTTTGATCGAATCCATTAAAGCAGCCCATCCTTGCGAAACATATCTTTAATACCACGCACAGCCTGACGGGTGCGCTGCTCGTTTTCAATCAGGGCAAAGCGCACATACTCGTCGCCATAATCACCGAATCCGATACCAGGCGACACTGCGACCTTGGCTTCTTCGAGAATACGTTTAGCAAACTCGAGCGACCCTTTTGCACGATAGTGCTCGGGAATATGTGCCCACACGTACATCGACGCCTTAGGATTTTCAACCATCCAGCCCGCCTCGTGCAGGCCTTTGACCAACACGTCTCGACGGCTTTGATATTTTTGAACCACTTCGGCAACGCAATCTTGCGGGCCATCTAGTGCCGCAATCGAGGCCACCTGAATTGGTGTAAAGGTGCCGTAATCGTGATAGCTTTTGATACGGGCCAGCGCGTTTACTAGCTCAGCATTACCCACCATAAAGCCTACTCGCCACCCTGCCATGTTGTAGCTTTTGCTCATGGTGAAGAACTCAACGGCGACCTCGCGTGCACCAGGCACTTGCATAATGGAGGGCGCTTGATACCCATCAAAGCAGATATCAGCATAGGCCAGATCGTGCACCACAATGATATTGTGCTCGCGGGCCAGAGCGACCACGCGCTCAAAAA
>CALFXX010000033.1 GCA_937952975.1 uncultured Alcaligenaceae bacterium | reverse complement strand
AGGCATCTTCTCAACGTGACCTTGACCAGGCAGCCTCAGATCAGCAAACCGCAGAAGGCAACTATCGCTCTGCACGCGATGCCATGCGAATTTTTGGGAAAACTGATCTTGAAATTGACGCCATCATTTCAACCAAAAAAGTAAATTCTGAACTAATCGTTTTAAGCCCAATGGCAGGGAAAGTCATTAGTCGAAATGCCCAACCAGGCTTGTTAGTGCAGCCTGGCAGCGCTCCCGCACCGATTTCGGTCGCAGATCAAACGACGATGTGGATTATTGCAAACGTACCAGAGACCGAATTAGCGTTTATCAAAGAAGGACAACCTCTCGTCGCTTCAATCGCCGCGCTGCCTGGGGTGCGTTACGAAGGCAAAATCGTCAATATCGGAGCGGCAGTCGATTCAGCGACGCGTCGTGTTGCGGTGAGAGCTGAAATCACTAACGCCGATAACCTTTTACGTGCACAAATGTTGGCTAGCTACGTCATCGAAACCAACACCCCGAAAAAATCCATTGCCATTCCTGCCGAAAGCATTGTGCGCGAGGGCGACGGTACCATTACCACCTTTGTCACGACTGACAACAGAACCTTCAAACGTAGAAGTCTCACGATTGGTCTCACTCAAAACAATCGAGTTCAAATTTTATCGGGGCTCACACTGGGCGAAAACATTGCATCAGATGGAGCTTTATTTTTAAGCAATGCCCTCGCATTGCAGTCGCGCTGAATTTTTTTTCACACACTCCCGATACTTAAACGCGTAAAGGCATCCCTTGCTTCGTAGTCTGATTTCCTTTGCATTATCCAAGCGCTCAATTGTTATTTGCGGCTTGGTAGTCTTCATTGTCGGAGGCTTAATCAGCTTCACGAAATTAAATATTGAAGCCTATCCAAACCCAGCGCCGGTTATTTTAGAAATTACGGCCCAAGCTCCGGGTTTATCAGCCGAAGAGATGGAGCTTTATTACACGCGTCCGCTAGAAATTGGCTTGGCAACGACTCCTGGCGTAGACATCATTCGTTCAACCTCGTTCTACGGCTTATCGTTTGTACGCGTCACGTTTAAGTATGGTGTCGACTACTATTTTGCCTACACGCAAGCCGCATTGAATTTGCAGCAAAAGGTGAACTTACCAAACAATGTACAGCCACAAATACAAGCATCAAGCTTGGTGGGCGAGATTCTGCGCTACCAGGTCGTTGGACCTGAACATTTTGGCTTAACAAACTTACGCACCCTACAAGATTGGGTAATCACAAAACGCCTGCTATCGATTCCAGGTGTGGCCCAAGTCGTGACTTGGGGTGGCACGACAAAAGAGTATCAAGTACAGGCCGATTTACAAAAACTTGAGGGCTATAACGTTACCGTCCCCCAACTCATTACCGCCATCTCGAACTCAAATACGAACGTAGGCGGCAGAACTGTCAACATCGGGCAGCAATCAGTCAACGTGCGCGGTCTGGGGCTCATCTCAGATCCGGCTGACATCGAAAATATTGTGCTTAGCCAGACGGGCACCGTTCCTGTTCTCATTAAGGATGTTGCCCAAGTGTCCGTCGGCTATGCACCGCGCTTAGGTCGTGCCGGAAAAAATAACGAAGACGATGTCGTCACCGGTGTAGTCGTCATGAACCGCACCCAGCAAACAAATGACGTCATTGGTAGAGTTAAAACCGAGGTCGACCGTATCAATTCTGGCAGCGTCTTGCCGCCAGGCGTAAAAATTGAGCCTTATTACGAACGCAGCAGCCTAGTAAATGTCACCACACACACCGTTTTACACAACCTCGTCTTTGGTTGCCTTTTGGTATTTTTGATTCAGTGGATCTTTTTGGGCGATTTACGCAGCGCAATTATCGTAAGCGCCAACATTCCAGTTGCCCTATTTTTTAGCATCATGATCTTGGTGATGCTGGGCGAGTCCGCAAATCTGTTATCCGTTGGGGCCGTCGACTTTGGCATTATTGTCGACTCAGCAGTGATTTTGGTTGAAAACATTTTTAGAAATTTTCAAAAATCTGAAGCAGAACAACGGCAGTTAATCGGTGATAGCCAGTCAAGTGATGCAAAAGCTGCAGCGACTCAGCAGACTCAACATGGCTGGAGCCATCGTCTCAAGATGATTATGCTGAGCGCGACCCAGGTCGATCGGTCGGTGTTGTTTTCGTCAGCGATCACTGTGGCGGCGTTTATCCCGCTATTCACGATGCAAGGCGTTGAAGGTCAAATATTTAACCCTATGGCACGCACCTATGCCTATGCCCTCGTGGGAGCTTTATTCGCGACCTTCACACTCACGCCTGTTTTATCCTCGCTGCTGTTACCCAAGGTCATTCACGAAAAAGAAACCGTGATTGTTCACGCCATACGCAACAGCTATCGGCCGATATTGCGTTGGGCCTTAGAAAAACGCAAAACGACGGTCGGTCTTGGTCTTGCATTTCTTGTGGTTTCAATGCTTTTATTTCCGCGCATCGGTACTGAATTTTTGCCTGCTCTAGAAGAAGGCAACCTTTGGATCCGAGCGTCAATGCCCTCTACCATTTCGTTAGAGGCCGGTGTTGAACAAGTCAAAAAAATGCGTGAGATCCTCAAGACGCATCCTGAGGTCATTACGGTCGTTTCACAACATGGTCGGCCTGATGATGGCAGCGATGCGGCTGGTTTTTACAACGTCGAGCTCTTTGTCACACTCAAACCCTTTGAAGAGTGGCGCAGCGGCTACGTGAAGAGTATGTTGGTCGCTGATGTACAGCAAGAGTTTTACTCTCAGTTTCCGGGTATCGAATTTAATTTCTCGCAATACATTCAAGACAACGTCGAAGAGGGCTTGTCGGGTGTCAAAGGTGCAAATTCTGTAAAAATTATCGGCCCTGATTTGGCCGTGCTAGAGAAGCTCGCTGATCAAGTCTTACATGAAATGAACGGGATCAAAGGCGTTGAAGATCTTGGCGTATTCCATGTGTTGGGACAACCAAACTTAAATATTAAAATTGACCGTGAAAAATCGGCTCGTTTTGGATTAAATACCGGTGACGTCAATTCAATTATTCAGGCTGCGACTGGTGGCTATCAAGCGACAACTGTGCTTGAAGGCGACCGCCAGTTTGGCCTAACGGTTCGACTCGCAGCGCGTGATCGTTCAGATATTGAAGCGATTCGCAGTTTAAAAATCAGCTACTCCAACGCCGCGGGCGGGATCACCTATATCCCCCTATCTGAGATTGCGACCATCACACTAGAAACAGGGGCTTCGTACATATTTCACGAACGTAATCAACGCTACATTCCAATCAAATTCAGCGTACGCGGTCGCGATTTGGGAAGCACGGTTGCCGAAGCTCAAAGCCGTTTAGAGAAGAATGTAGCGCTACCAACCGGCTATCGTTTTGACTGGGCTGGAGAGTTTGAAGAGTTACAACAAGCGAAAGCTCGCTTGCAGGTAGTACTGCCAATTGCCTTAGCCATCATCTTGATTTTGCTCTATACCCTTTTCAACTCACTAAGAGACAGCTTACTGACCATAGCGGCCATTCCGTTTTCAATCGCCGGGGGCATCATCGCTTTATATGTGTCTGGTCTAAACATGAGCATCTCAGCCGCCATTGGTTTTGTGTCGCTTTTTGGCGTGTCTGTGATGAACGGAATTTTGGTGATCAGCTATTTCAATGAGCTCGTTGCACAAGGTAAAGATTCGGTGCAAGCAATGTATGAAGCTGCCGACCAACGGATGCGCCCGATGTTAATGACAGCACTCTCTGCCTGCATCGGACTCTTACCAGCGGCGCTTTCAAACGGCATCGGCAGTGAAGTGCAAAAGCCGCTGGCGGTTGTCGTTGTGGGGGGTATGTTGCTGGGCCCCATCATGTTACTTATCGTGGCACCCGCTTTACAGGTCATCGTCATGCAATGGTCTGATCGGCGAAAGAAGCGAAAAATTGAACGCCAATCGTTGCGTGGGGATCAATAGATGAGCGAAGTCATACCAAAGCACAGCGGTAAACGGCTCAAGCGTCAAAGCCTAATTGCGCTCTGTCTAATGCTAGGCGGCTGTGCAGTGGGCCCGGATTTTTCGCGTCCTGCAGCACCTCAAACTACCGCCTTGACACGCGATACCATTGCAACAACGGTTTCGAGCCACGGCCCAACTGGGGCCACCCAAACCTTTGATCGTGTTGCGCCTCGTCAAGCGGACTGGTGGAAACTCTATGGCTCTGTGCAGCTTAGTGCGCTCATAGAGCTGGCACTGAAAAACAATCCGACAATTGATGCTGCTCGTGCTGCGCTTAAACAAAGTCAAGCGTACGCCTCTGCGCAACGAGGCTACTTTTTTCCAACGATACAAGCCAGCCTCGCACCAACACGACAAGCAACCTCTAGCACAATCGCACCGGTACTCAACTCTGGTGACAGTCCCTTTACGTTAAACACGGCCCAGGTCTCTGTGGGATTTTCGCTCGACGTGTTTGGACTGAATCGCCGAACACTAGAGTCTCTTGAGGCCCAAGCAGAAAATCAAAAGTTTTTACTTGATGCCGCAAAACTGTCGCTGGTCACCAATATCGTCTCGGCTGTTGTTGCCCAAAGCGCTTTGCAAGCCCAGCTTAAAGCGACACTAGACATCATTGCTGCCAGCAAGCGTTCACTGGAGTTGCTAAAACAACAAGAAGTGATTGGACACGTTTCACGCATTGACGTGGCAGCGCAAGAGACCGTACTGGCGCAAAATGAACAGTTATTGCCTGCCATTCGTAAGCAACTTGAGCAAACTCGCAATCAGCTTGCGGTGTTGACTGGCTCTATGCCGTCGCAAGCCGGCCTAGATGATTTTGATATCGATGAACTTAAATTACCGACCTCCCTTCCTTTAAGCCTGCCCTCGCAAATCGTCGACCAGCGGCCGGATGTACGCGCCGCAGAGGCTCAGCTCCACTCGGCCAGTGCCCTTGTTGGCGTTGCAATCGCAAGCAGATTGCCGCAAATTTCACTTTCAGCGATTTTTGGTGGTGCGGCCGTTCCGTTTAATCAAATGTTCAATAGCAGCAATCAATTTTGGGGGCTATCGGGAAACATTACTCAGACCGTTTTTGATTTTGGAACGCTAAAGTATCGACAAGTCGCAGCAGAGGCCGGCCTCGAGCAAGCAGGCGCCCAATATCGCTCAACGGTATTGAGCGCATTTCAAAATATTGCCGATACGTTATACGCGCTGGACGAAGACGCTAAAACCTTAGCGGCTGCAGTCCGCGCAGAAGCAGCCGCTAAAAAGACACTTGACTTAACGCAGCAGCAACTCGCTGCCGGAGCAGTCAATGCCTTCGCGCTGCTTTTGGCCGAGCAGGCTTATCGGCAAACAACAGTCACTCGAATCGGTGCGCAAGCAAATCGACTTACCGATACCGCCGCTCTATTTCAATCGCTCGGCGGTGCTTGGGAGTAGTACTGGAAGTGGGAGATATAACTTTTAGTTTGGCAGTACTTTTTGCACCGCTCGACTAAACAGCTCGCCAATCCGTTCAATGTCGCTCTCAGTGCAAATAAAAGGCGGTGCCAACAGCACGTGATCGCCTCTCACACCGTCTACCGTACCACCTGAGGGGTATGTCAGTATGCCGTGCTGCATTCCACTCGCTTTGAGCTGAGCGTATATTTTTAACTGAGGATCAAAAGAGGCTTTGCTGAGACGGTCTTGCACAAACTCGACACCGATGAATAAGCCTCTACCGCGCACATCGCCTACGTGAGGATGCGTAGAAAATTGTTCTCGCAACAGTTGACGCAATTGTTCGCCACGCACTTTCACGTTATTCAATAAATTCTCTTCTTGGATCACACGCTGCACCGCGAGTGCGCCTGCGCACGCCGCCACATGGGCGACATAGGTGTGCCCATGTTGAAAAAAACCACTGCCCTGAACAATCGTGTCATAAATACGAGTAGAGGCAATCATGGCGCCAATGGGCTGATACCCTGCGCCAAGACCTTTTGCAATGGCAATAATATCGGGGGCTACCTGATCTTCGGCACACGCAAAGTGATGGCCGGTTCGTCCCATGCCAGACATCACTTCATCCAGAATGAATAAAACACCATAACGGTCGCACACTGTACGAATCCGTTTCAAATAATCACCCACTGGTGCAATGGCCCCGGCCGTTGCCCCGACAACCGTCTCTGCGACAAACGCCGCCACCGTCTCGGGCCCTAATTCAACGATCTTCGCTTCAAGTTCATCTGCCAAACGTTGAGCATACTGCGAGTCATCTTCGTACTCGCGTTGCTCTCGATACGCATAACAGGGCGAGACATGGTGCGCCTGTACGAGTAACGGAAGAAAGGGTTCGCGTCGACCCGCATTACCACCGATCGCTAAGGCGCCAAGGGTATTGCCGTGATAACTTTGGCGACGCGCAATGAAGTGCCTGCGCTGGGTTTCGCCACGCTCAACAAAATACTGTCGCGCTAACTTTAGTGAGGCCTCGATCGCCTCAGAGCCACTTGAAACAAAGAACACATGATTCAATTCACCTGGGGCAGCCTGCGCAAGCGTCGTAGCAAGTTGCTCGGCAGGATCGTTCGTAAAAAATGAGGTATGCGCGTAGGCAATGTGATCAAGCTGTTGCTGAATTGCACGTACAACTTGAGGATGGCTATGCCCTAAGCATGACACGGCTGCACCACCTGAGGCGTCAAGATAATGCTTACCCGTGCTGTCAATCAATTCAATACCGCGGCCAGCAACAACCGTGGGCAGTTTTTGTCGAGGCGAACGATGAAAGACATTTGACATGATCGCTAATCAGCTTTGATATTGAGGGTTTGAATAAGTTGTTTGTATTTGAGTAATTCATCTTGCACAAACGCAGAAAACGCCTCTGGAGTCGCTGCACCGACAGTTTGCAAGCCCTGCTCTTCAAGAGTCTTTTTCGTTTTAGGGTCAGCCATCGCTGCTTTAACCGCTTGATCAATCTGTGTCACGAGAGCTGCGGGCATCCCTTTGGGGCCCATGATTGAGTACCAGTTTGTGACATCAAAACCCTTAATCCCGACTTCAGTGAAGGTTGGAATATTTGATAACTGCGGTAAACGGGCTGGCGTTGAAATCGCAAGCGCTTTGAGTTTGCCAGTCCGGATCTGTTCAAGCACCGGCGGCAAGGTATCGAAATTCATCGTAATTTGCCCAGCGAGTAAATCGATGATTGCCTGACCACTTCCTTTGTACGGGATGTGATTCAGCGAGATCCCCGCGATTTGCGAAAACAAGGCGCCGGCCAGATGTTGCGTGCTGCCGATACCAGACGATCCATACGTCAAAACGCCAGGCTTAGACTTGGCGAGCAGGATCAACTCCGCAACTGAATTTACGGGTACCGACATATTGACGACTAACACGTTGGGTACGTAGCCGAGGTACGTGATAGGGGTAAAGTCTGTCGCGGGGTTGTAGGGAATATTTTTTAAAACAAACGGTGAAATGGCATTTGAATTCGAATGCCCCATCAACAAGGTGTAGCCATCAGGCGCCGACTTTGCAACGTTATCTGCAGCAATCGTACCCGCTGCACCCGCTTTATTTTCAACAATGATTGACTGCCCTAACGCAGCCGTCATGGGCACGCTAAGCGCTCGCGCCACGATATCGGTGCCGCCGCCCGGTGCAAACCCAACAATCAAATGCACAGATTTACTCGGCCAAGTTTGTGCTGTTGCTTGCGACCATGCTCCAGCAAACAGCCCAGCGACCACTGGTAAACAGATACATCGCAATGTTTTCGTTGCGATATTGAAAATATTTTTATTCATTTGTCTCTGCCTCAACCGTCGTTTTTTGTTTTCTACCTCGCCAGAGACTAAGCATAACCGTTGAACTGTTCGTTTAGGAACCCTTCACGGGCATCTGAGGGGGTTTTGCAAACCAGAACAAGGCCGAACCACTTCCTGCTATTAAGGCAAGGACAGTAAACCCAAGGTAATAATTACCAGTCGCGTCACCCATGATGCCGGCCAAAAGAGGACCAGAAATTTGCCCTACAGCAGTCAGCATCGCAGACAATCCAAGAATCATGCCAATTGATTTTCGACCAAAGTAATCGGCACGAATCGCCTGCATAAATGGGCCGCGAATCCCCCAGGCTAAGCCGTGCAAAACGGCAAAGCAACCGAGCATCAAAGGCCCCTCGGCATACGTCAGCATCAATAAGCCACTCATATGCATCAACATGCAACAAGCGGCCACGCGATTTTTGCGTAGTTTATCGCCCAGTACACCACCTAAGAGCACCCCCACTACCTGGAAGGCCGTCATCAGCGTGACGTAAACAGCTGCCTGCGAAATCGTATAGCCCAACGAGATACGCATATGATTAATCGCGTGTGTGTTGACAGCCGTTACGACAATGAGTGCGACACCGTGGCCCGCTGACAACAACCAAAATGATTGAGTGCGTAGGGCTTGTCGAGCAGTGAATTCGGGCTCGTTACTTTCTTCGACGGGGGCATTTAGATCAACCAAGCCTCGGCTCGCGCCCAAGCCATCAACCGTTTCACCAAAATCTTCAGGGCGACGACGAAAAATACAGGCCAACGGGTAGCCGATGATGATCACCGCAACGCCGCAGATGAACGCTGTGACACGCCACCCGTTACTTTGGATGCTAAACGCGACTAGCGGAACAAACATGCCCCCTAACGCCAGACCCAAGCCAACCATAGACAGTGCACGCGCACGTTTTTTTTCAAACCACTGAATGATACCGACGTTGAGCGGGAAATAACCCGCCATCGATGAGCCGATCGCAATCACCACTACGGCGCAATAGAACTGCGTGAGCGATTCAATTTGACTCAACAACATAAAACCAATGCCAAACATAATGACACCGATTCTAATCACGCCGCGCGAGCCAAAACGATCAAGAAACCAGCCGAGCACGGGACCGATGATGGCAGCTTCCATTGACATCATGGCTGAGGCGGCTGAGACCGAGGTTTTGCTCCAGCCTTTTTCTTGGATCAACACGCTCAGATAAGCGCCGAAGGCCTGATGCAGCATCATTGACTGCAGAAATTGCAGCGACGCGGCTGCAAAAACCATTTTCCAACCGTAAAAAATCTTCATAGGGCTCTTTGGGCGCTTCTTTTTTGTCTCAGGGAGAACCCTAACACAAAGTTTCTTTCCGTGCAGGGCAATGAATGCGATCGCGTGCTGACGGCGCCTCTTGCAGTAACACGTGCAGGCAGCGCCCGCCGCTCAACTGTGTTGGTTAGACGGAGAGGCTTTGTTCCAGAGCGCACGATGCCACTGCCTGGCGATCCCGACGGTCAGCAACAAACCCGCACCGGTATAGAGCAAGGCAACCATCTGATACCCCAACCAATCAATGAGCGGCCCTGCGGCCAAGAGACCCGCCGGCAAACCCCAGATTGCCAGCATACGCATACCCATTACCCGCCCTCTAAACTCAGGTTCAGTGCCTCGCAACATCACTGCGGCCAGAGGCGTCATACTCAGACTTTGCACAAAGCCAGTGCACACGAGCATGAACATGCCGGCAGCCAAATTAGTCAGAAGGCTAAACACCATCAAACAGGCAAACCAGAGAGCGGCGGTGACCAGCATGGCACGAGCTGTTCCTAACGCAAAACGATTCAGTCCTAACATCAACGACCCGAGCAAGGCACCGAAGGCAAAACTCGCGCTCAACACGCCAAGCCCGGCCTGCCCGACCTCAAAGATATTTTTTGCGATGTAAGGCAACAGCCCCAACGTAAAAGGAAAGGCTAAAAAATTAACTAAAAATGCCAAACTCATTGCTCCAAGGAGCGCAGGCCGCACCCACACATATTCGAAGGCCGCCATTAACTCAGCAAAGGCCGAGCGTGCAGGCTTGGTAACCGCACTGGGTTCTTTACCCGCCACGCCAGAAGAAAACAAAAAACTACACAGGTACAACCCAACGATGAGGACGTAAGCAGCGGCCATACCGAATTGCGCGACCGTCCCGACCCCAGCCAGCGCTCCTGCAATCCGTGCTGAATCTGCGGTCATGCGTGATACCCCAAGTGCGCCAGTCAATTGCTCTGGCGGCACAGTCTGCCCAACTAGCGCGTAACGCATCATGTTGTCTGAGGGTCGAATCATGCCCACAATCGCTGCCACTGCGATCACCAGATAGGGCGTCAGCAAAGCCATAAACGCTAGCACCATTACCAGGGCTGCGAGCGCGGTGTATACGCCTCGAGTCAACATGAATAAGCGTCTGTAACCCAGACGATCGCCGGCAACGCCAAACATGGGAGACAGCACAGAACCAAAGTATTGCAGTGCCCCGTAAAGCACCAACATCATGACCGAACCCGACTCGACTAACACATACCAGCCAAGAACCAGAATCTCCATTTCGAAGGCCAACGACGCTGCTAAATCAGCCGGCCATTGAAAACAAAAACTGCGCACCTTGAACGGTGCGCGAAGCGATTGTCGAACGTTGGTCAATGAAGCAGCCATACAAAAATCATACCCTCTTTGCCATCACGCCACTATGCGGCGGCGCAACATTGCATACGAAAGACCGCACCCTTGCTAATATAGCGACACACAAACACAATCGGAGAAATCGTCATGCCTAAAGCCTATTGGATCAGCGCTTATCGCTCAATCTCAAACCCAGATGCTCTCGCTGCCTACGCAAAGCTGGCGGGCCCTTCACTCACCGCAGCGGGCGGAAAATTTTTGGCTCGTGGCGAAGCGGCCGTCACGAAAGAACAAGGTGTCAAGCAACGTACTGTGCTGATTGAGTTCGAAAGCGTCGAAGCCGCACAAGCTGCCTACAACAGCCCTGGCTATCAAGAAGCGATCAAAGCGTTAGGCCCCGATGCGGCTGAGCGCGACATCAGAATTGTCGAAGGCGTGTAACTCATCATTCACCCTACTCGCGCAGGCATTTAGCGGGCTGTGCTTCCGTTTAAACGCCCCGAGTCGCAACATGAATATTCCCGAAGCTTTTCAGTCAAAGGCTTCGGGATTTTTTCTTTTTAAAGCAGCCTGACTGTATGGTAAAGTCATTGCAACAAGGGCCTGGTCACTCATGAACTGACCCTCAAAAAATAAAATATCCCGGAGACAAGCATGACAAATCTTAAAAAGATTTACGCTGCACTTGCGCTATCTGCGCTGACATCAGCGGCTAGCGTACACGCTCAAGACACGATCAAGCTCGGCATTTCTGCCCCAATGTCCGGCGCTGCAGCCGTGTGGGGACTTGGCATGGAGTGGGCTGCGAAGCAAGCCGCTGACAAGATTAATCTTGAGGGCGGCGTCACGGTTGCAGGAAAAAAATACAAATACGAAATTGTTGCCTATGACAACAAATACAACGCAGCCGAGGGCACAAAAGTTGCACAAAATCTAATTAATCGAGACAAGATTAAATATATTGTCGGCGGTATTGGGACCGCACCGATTCAGGCATTGCAATCACTTTCTGAGCGTAGCGGCACCCTGATTTTTATTTCGGCTTGGGGCAAGAGTGTCAAAGGCCCACAGTTTCCGTTGACCTTTACACAATCGAATACACCTTTCGAAATTCTTGACCCGCTCTACAGCTACGTTCTGGCACAAAACCCAAAAGCTAAAACGGTTGCCATCCTGAACGCAAATGATGCCTCTGGCAAAGAAGTTGAAACCGTCGCACAGAAAGCGTGGGCTGCGTTGGGCGTCAAGGTCTTGTCATCAAACTGGTACGAGCGCGGAACGACTCAGTTTCAACCGATCGCAGCGAAACTGACCGAACAGAAACCTGACATCATCGATCTGGGCGTCGCCCCACCGGCTGATGCAGGCATCGTGCTTAAAGAGCTTGGTGTCTTAGGTTGGAACGGCGTCAAAGTGCTTCCTGTAGGGACGAGTGCAACGCAACTCGCACAAATCGGCGGTGCCGCTGCAAACGGCACCTACATGGGTTATGCCGGCGACTACTCGAGCTCACTTTCAACGCCTGTTCAACAGATTCTGAATCAAGGCATGCTGGCTCAGTATAAAGAGCCACTTAACCCGCTTCAGGTATCAAGCTATGACTCGGTGTACGCGCTCAAAGCCGCGATGGAAGCCTCAAACAGCCTCGATCCTAAAAAGATTGCGGCGGTGCTGCCAACCCTAATCTTTGAAACTTCGTACGGTAAAACTGTATTTGGCGGCAAAGCGGTCTACGACTCGCCACAGCAGCTCCAAGTGCCCGTGATGATCACGCAAGTGCAAGACGGCAAGATGGTTGAGCTCACTCGCATCACCCCTGAAGAGCTCAAAACGCGCTTAGCGGCTGGCAAGTAAATAGAGGACGAGGGCCGTCAGTTTGCGACGCGCCCTCTGTCGAGCAGTTTTTCGCTCAAGCCTTTAGGACACATCGCCTTGGAAATTTTTGGGCAACTCTTTTTGAATAGTCTGCAGATCAGTGCAGCTTATATCCTATTTTCGCTCGGTCTGACCTTGATCTTTGGCGTCATGAAGGTCGTTAACTTCGCACATGGCGAATTTTTCGGTTTGGTCCTACTGTTGATCGCCATTTTGGTACCGTGGATGAATAGCTCGGCGATTCCGCTCGCACTTAATTATGCGATTGCCGGCGGCATCTCAATCTTAGCCACGATGGCCTGTGGTTGGTTTTTATATCACTTTGCCTTCAAAAAATTTCAGCGCGACATGGTGGGCTCGTTTGTCTTGTCGGTTGGCCTTTCGCTTTTGATACAGGGTCTGTTTTTAGAATTCTTTGGTGGCGTACCGATCAAGCTTCCTGATCTTATCGAAGGCAACCTGCGCATTTTAGGTGGTGCCATCACCACGCAACGCCTGGTCTTAACAGTCATTGCTCTTTGTGTGGCAAGCGTGATGTGTTGGCTGATTGCCGCGACTAAATTAGGTAAGGCCTTGCGTGCGGTCGCCGAAGACCACGAGGCTGCGATGTTGCAAGGGATCCCTTATCGAAAGATTGCGCTCTACGGTTTTTTAATTGCCACTTTTTTAGCGGCAATTGCAGGGGCGCTGCTCGCACCTGTCACCGTGATTAGTGCCAACGTCGGCAGTGATTTCCTGATTAAAGGATTTATCGCGATCGTGATCGGTGGCTTAGGGAGCATCCCAGGTTCAATTATCGGCAGCATCTTAATCGCCATCATCGAAAGCGTTGGCGGCTATTACTTTGATCCGTCACTTGCGACGCTAGCGATGTTTGTGATCACGATGCTGGTGTTACTGGTCCGCCCAAAGGGAATCATGGGAAATGGTTAGCACCAAACATTCTGCAGTGGGTGTCTTTGCGCTAGGACTCATCGCCTTCGGCGCGAGCCTTTTCGCAGGCACAGGGTTTGCAGCTAGCCTGGTGATTTGGGTCGCGATCAATATCTTACTGGCTGCAAGTTTTCGTTTTGTACAGTTGATTGGCGAATTAAATTTTGCGATTGCCGGCTTTGTGGGTTTGGGGGCCTATATCTCTGGAATTTGCACCGCTAAGCTCGGTTTACCCTTTGCCGTTGCATTACTCGGTGCTGCACTGGCAGCAACCTTACTAAGCTTGCTGGTCGGTTACATCACGCTACGCACAAAAGGCCCCTACTTCATGTTGATTAGTTTCGCCTTCACAGAAGTGTTGCGAATGATCTACACGCAGATCGAATATATCGGCGGCAACTCAGGCATGATCGGGATTTTCCCGCCTGTCTTATTTACCGACTACTACCCCAGTTTGGTCGTTGCGATCGTGCTCTTGCTCTTGGTCGCTCTGTACAAGCTTGAGCAATCAGACTTTGGCAAAGTTCTTGTGGCGATTCGTAACAACGATGCCTTGGTGCAAACAGTGGGTATCAATGTTCACCTGACTAAGGTCTTATGCCTGGCAATCTCTTCATTTGTCGCGGGTATTGGCGGCGCTCTGCTCGCCCACGCAAACAATGTCATTAGCCCGGGCGATTTCAGCTTTTTATTGGCGGTATACACACTTGCGTACATCAAGGTTGGCGGAGAATCGCATATCGCAGGACCAATATTAGGCGCCTCTGTGTTGACGCTGTTGGCACAAGTGGCGATGGGCTTTGGACCTTACGAACATATTTTCTATGGCAGCGCGATCGTAATTGCGGTGCTGCTCATGCCCGATGGCTTAGTCGGCATTATCCGAAAATACCTCGGACTCGCGCCAAGACCCGCTGCGGCATCAAGGCACTAAAAGTAAGGGAACACGATGCCAACACAGACCTTACTAAAAGTCGATCATTTATCGCGCCGCTTCGGGGGCTTGACTGCTGTCTCTGATTTAAGCTTTGATGTCAAAGATGGCGAAATTCTTGGCTTAATTGGCCCCAACGGTGCTGGCAAAAGCACCACGTTCAACTGCGTCAGCGGATTTTATCCACTGTCTGAAGGGCGCGTCACTTTTTTGGGCGAAGACATTTCAAATCTGAACACGGCTCAAGTGTGCCACAAGGGACTGGTCCGTACTTTTCAACATGACAGCCTGCTGTCTGATATGACGGTCTATGACAATATACTAATCGCAACGTTCAGTATGATTCGCTCTAAAAGTGAGCGTGAGCGTCGCGTTCAAGAAACCGCCGCAATTCTCAATCTCACAGATCATCTGCTCGAGATTGCAGGGAACTTGCCTCACGGTTTACAGCGTATGGTCAGCATTGCGATCGCCTTCGCGACGCGTCCAAAATTGCTGTGCCTCGATGAGCCCTTAACAGGCTTAAATCAAACCGAGGTGGGTGGTGCGCTTGCGATCTTTAGACGCATTCGCGATGAGTTCAAAACTTCTATTTTGCTGGTAGAACACAATATGAAGGCGGTCATGGAAATCTGCGATCGTATCGTGGTGCTTGATCATGGTGTCTTTCTTGCTGTGGGATCACCTCAAGAGATCAAGCAGAACCCAGCCGTCATTTCAGCCTATTTAGGTAAGCGAGCATGACAAGCGAACGCGCGCTCGAAGTCAATGAACTCGTGGTGAACTACGGCATTGTTCCGGCAGTCAAAGGAATCAGTTTTTCAGTGTCTCGGGGGCTCATCACCACCATTATTGGTTCAAATGGCTCCGGAAAATCGACCACAATGAAGGCCTTAACAGGCTTACTCCCTTCACACAGTGGTCGGGCACAACTCTTTGGACAAGAAATTCTTGGCACCGAGACAGATGCGCTCGTGAGGCAGGGCTTAGTGCTCGTCCCGGAAGGGCGTCGCCTCTTTAAAAGTATGACTGTCGAAGAAAATCTGCAGATGGGTGCCTATCAACGCTCTGATCAACACGCCATCAAGCAAGACTTTGAGCAAGCGCTTGAATACTTCCCGGCCTTACGTCAAAAACTCAGTGCACGCGCAGGTAGTCTGAGCGGAGGTCAACAACAAATGGTGGCGGTCGCACGGGCTCTGATGGCTAAGCCCAAGCTACTACTGCTCGACGAGCCAACCATTGGCCTGGCCCCGGCCATTGTCGATACGATTGCCGAGATTATTCAATCGATTGCAAAAGCCGGTGTCGATATTTTGTTAGTTGAACAAAACGCCGAAATCGCGCTTGAGATCTCACACTACGCCTATATCCTCGAGCGCGGTGAGATCACAATGCACGGGCTTGCAAAAGACCTGTCAAATAGTCAAGACGTGCAACGCGCCTACTTAGGCATTTAATTTTTTTACGGGACTATCATGGGACGACTCGCTGGAAAGGTAGCACTCATCACAGGAGCCGGCGCAGGCATCGGTCGCGAAACTGCCTTGCTGTTTTCGCAAGAGGGCGCAAAAGTTGCCTTCATCGACAAAAACCCCGCCGGTGGCGCTGAAACCGTAAAGCTTCTCGAAGCCCAGGGTGGCGAGTGTCTGTTTATTCAAGCAGATGTGACTCAATCTGACCAAGTTGAAGACGCAGTCAAACGTTGCGTTGACACCTTCGGAAAATTAAATATTCTTCACAACAACGCAGGCGGTTCAACGGTACAAGATGGTTCAGTGACCGAGGGGGCAACTGAAGAGTTTTGGCGCAAAATACAACTCGATTTGTTTGGTACGTGGCTAGGTTGTCAGCATGGTATTCCGGCCATTATCGCGAGTGGCGGCGGCGCGGTAATCAATATGACGTCAGTGGTGGCGCTCATTGGCACCCATCGCAAAGATGCCTACACAGCAGCCAAAGGCGCAATCAGTGCCCTCACCCGCTCGATGGCCGTTGAGTATGCCGCTCAAGGGGTTCGAATCAATGCAATCGCCCCGGGCGCAACCGGCACCGATCGCGTTCTGACCCTTTTGAAAGATGACGGCGTCACCTCTAAGTTTTTATCTGGGCAACTCTTTGGGGTTGTGCCGCCAAAAGATGTGGCCTATGCCGCGCTGTACTTAGCCTCTGATGAGTCGCTATCAACCACGGGGCATATTCTGACGGTTGATGGTGGGCTCACAATCAACTAAGGCATTCAAACTAATATGACTGACAATGCATTCGCGGCTTGGCAACCTCGCGCAGAGGACCTCACTCATTCGAATATTGCGCGCCTGATGCAACGCTTGGGCTTTACTGACTACGAAGCCTTTTACCGTTTTTCAATTGAGCAACCTGCGCAATACTGGAAAGAGGTGAACGCGTTCTGCGGTATTGTCTGGTCAAAAGAGTACACACAATACATTGACGTCTCAAAGGGTGCAGAGTTTCCACGCTGGTTTACGGGTGGCGAACTCAATTGGGTCGATACCGTTTTGCGCTGGTCCGATCATCCGGCTACGGCGCACTTACCGGCCTTGATTGCCGAACGTGAACAATTAGCGCCCGAAACCGTCACCTTTGCCGAACTCAAGATACGTGTTCAAAATTTTGCGGCAGGCATGACCGCCTTGGGACTCAAGCGGGGTGATCGTGTCGGACTCTTGATCGAAAATGGGATCGAGGCCAATGTCACTCTTCTTGGATTGTCGTATCTCGGCGCAATTGTTGTCCCACTTTTTAGCGGCTTCGGTGTAGATGCCATTGTTGCGCGCCTGTCATCATGTACTGCGCGCATGCTGGTGGCCTCAACAGGCTTTAGCCGTCGTGGGCAATTTGTTGACGCAAGGGCCATCATCGAGGCTGCCTGTCAACAGTTGCCAACGATTGAAACAATCATCTGGAAACATTCGCCCGAAGGTCCACCGTTGCGTGCGGGCGATATCGGCTGGTCACAAGTGGCCAGCGACACCTCTGGGCAACACATCCCCTCGGCGCGAATGTCTGCAGACGACCCCTTCATGGTCATCTACACCTCTGGCACAACTGGCAAACCCAAAGGGCCCGTTCATACGCACGGGGGCTTTCCGTTAAAAATGGCCCACGATTCGAAGGTGCACTTTGATGTGCGTCAAGGTGACGTCGTATGCTGGCCCGCGGATATGGGGTGGATTGCAGGCCCTCTTGTTTCAACCATGGCGCTTTTAAATGGCGCCACTTTGGTCACCTACGACGGCGCACCGGATTATCCAGACTGGACGCGCATGGGCAAACTGATCGAGCGCTATGGCGTGACGGTCTATGGCGCTTCACCGACGTTGATTCGTGGCTATGCCAGTCATGCAGACATTGCACTTCAACCAAAGCTGTCGTCTATCAGATTATTAATCACAGCCGGTGAGCCCATTGACCCGGTTCATTTCAAATGGTTTGAAACACACTTTGGACACGGCACCTGCCCAATTATTAACGTCACAGGTGGCACTGAAGCGAGCTGCGCGCTTTTATCGAGCGTTGTTATCAAACCCATAGCGCCAGCATCCTTCAATACGGCCAGCCCTGGTGTAGCGACTGATGTGGTCGATGCTGCAGGTGACTCGGTCCGAAACGTGATCGGTGAATTGTCCATCCGCGCGCCGTTTGTGGGAATGACTCAATCGTTTTGGATGGATGACGAACGCTATTTGGACTCGTACTGGCGCGCTATTGCTGGGCAGTGGATTCATGGTGACCTCGCCTTGCATGACGACGACGGTTATTTTTATATTTTGGGTCGCTCAGATGACACGCTAAAAATTGCCGGCAAACGTTTAGGCCCAGCCGAGGTCGAAGAGATTTTGCTGGCGCTTAAAGAAGTGAGCGAAGCGGCTGCGATCGGTGTCTCTGACCCAAGCAAAGGTCAAAAACTGGTGATTTTTGTGATTGCTTCGCCTGATTACACTGGCCAGCCAGCAACTCTTGAGGCGCTCATCAAAGATCATGTCGCTGATCGTATGGGTAAGCCCTTTCGTCCAAGCCAGGTCTACGTCATGAAAGATTTACCGAAGACTCGAAGCCAAAAAGTCATGCGTCGCTTGATCCGCAACATCTTTATGCACGAAAAACTAGGCGACCTCTCAGCACTTAATAACCCCAGTGCAATGGAAGAGCTGCAGCAGATTCTAAAAAACGCGGCACCTTGATGCCCATCTAAGGCGATGACATGGAACTCAACCTAAAAGGTAAAAAAGTATTAGTCACAGGAGCTTCGCAAGGCATTGGCCAGGCGCTTGCCGAATCCTTTGCACGCGAAGGGTGTCACCTCACGGTTGTTGCTCGCTCAGAGGATCGCCTGACCGCTCTGGCGAACGACCTGCTCAAACGCTTCGGTGTGCCCACCACAGTCATCGCACTAGACATGACCGCACCCGGCGCAATTGAACTTATCGCGCAGCAAGCCGCGGATATCGATATCTTAGTGAATAACGCGGGCACGATCCCCGGAGGCAACCTTTGGGATGTTGATGCAACCCAATGGCGCGCTGGGTGGGAGCTCAAGGTGCTGGGCTACATCGACATGACCCGTGCGTTTTACCCAATTTTTAAAGCACGTGGTCGTGGTGTCATCATCAACAATATCGGCATCGGTGGCGAAAACTTCGACTTTGACTACGTGGCGGGCACAACGGGCAACGCAGCCTTAATGGCGTTCACGCGTGCAATTGGTGGTCGAAGCTTGCGCGATGGCATCCGTGTGCTGGGTGTCAACCCTGGCGCAGTCTCAACGCCACGAATTGAAAAAGTGCTCCGGCGTCGCGCAGAGGCAGAACTCGGCGATGCGAGTCGTGCCAGCGAATTGCTGGCTAAACTACCCTTGGGTCGGGCAGCAACGGCCGAAGAGATTGCCGATCTATGCGTCTATCTGGCTTCAGACAAGTCGGCGTACACCTCAGGATCCATCTTCACGGTCGACGGCGGCATCACCTCGGCCCGCTCAATCGTCTAGCGCAGCCGACTAGGGTACTATCTTGCGCACCCTGCGCGTCTGACGCCTGACACGCCCAAAGTTCACCGAAAGTCTGACTTGGGCTGTCCTTCGCGCAACCCACGTGATGTTTCTCTTAAAGAAAGCAATAAAAATGAACTGGTTTGCTCGCACCTTTAAAACAACCTTACCCGTGCTGAGCGCGTGCGTCTTAGTTGGCTTTACCGTCACACAAGCTCAAACACTTAGTTCAACGTCCTCTGAGCCCGTGGCGGTCACAAGCACCGCACCTATTGCACCGAGTGTGCAAGGTCAATATCTGATTGGGCCTCAGCCACACACCGCGGTCTTTCCATTTTTAAATGCCGATAATAAAAAAATAGCAGATGAATCGTGGGCGGTATATCAAAAGGATCACGGCCATCCAATGACTGATTGGGCCAAGACCGAGATTAAATTTCCAGGTACTGGCACGGTTTTTTATCCATTTTCTGGTCCGGATTTTGTTACCGTTAATCAGCTGTACCCCAATGCAGACCGCTATGTGATGGTCGCCATGCAAGCCGCAGGTGAACCCGCCCTACTCGCGCCGATGTCACCCGACAGAGCTCAACATTTTCAGACAAAATTTTTACGCGAATGGAAACGCTTTGCCTACAACGCGTTTTTTATCACGGCCGAGCTTGAAGCAGACCGTTTTGCCAAGAGTGCTCACATCGGCATGACCACCATCTTAATCACCTTCGCGCTTTACTCGGGCTACGATGTGGCTGAGCTATACCCCATTGCATATGACCCAGCCTCTGGGCAATTTATCAAATCGGCAGGCCCCTGGAACTCTGTACGACTCGTGCTGAAAAAAAATGGCAAAACCGTCGCGCTTGATTACGTCAGTCTTGATTTATCTGATCAAAATCTTTTAGTCAAAGAATCAATGCGAGGTTGGCTGAGCCAAATGACGCAACATCCAATGCTGATTAAAGCTGCGTCGCACCTCTTACAAGACGGTAACTTTATTGTTCTGCGCGACATGATTGTCAAAAATGCACCGATGGTCGTGCAAGACGAAACCGGGGTCGACTACGCGCAATTGAAAAAGATCGGCAAGGTTGATTTGTATGGGGGCTTTTCGTTACCGTTCGAACAGTTCAGCCCACATAAACAACAGTCACTGGCTCAGGCCTATCGTCAGGCTACGGATGTCAAGCCCATGCCCTTTGCCTTCAGTTACAACAAAGAGCACGAACGTCGCAGTGTTCAAGTCGTCAGACGCGAGCAACCGTAACTTAATCGATCTTAATATTGCGTTCTTGAATCACTGTTTTCCAGATCGCAGACTCTTTCGCCATGTAGTCAGCTAAAGCCTGACGGCTCATGGGATCGGGCATCAGGCCATGCGAAAGTAAGGCCTCGCGCACCGAGGGCGTTGTCAGCACTTTGACAAATTCGGTATTCCAGCGGTCAAGAATTGGGGCTGGTGTTTTTGCCGGTGCCAAATAAGCGTACCAATTTGTCGCATTGAAATCAGGGTAACCCGACTCTGCGATTGTAGGTAGCCCAGCAAGCGAGTCAGGTCGAGTCAGCCCAGTCGTTGCAATGGCAATCAGCTTTTTATTTTGTATATGCGCGGCCGCCGACGAAGGAGTCGAGTAGTACGCCTCAATGCGACCACCCAGCAAATCAATCATCGCAGCGCTTCCGCCTTTATAGGGAATATGTACGATTTCAATACCTGCGCGCTGCCCAAGGAGCTCGCCGGCCAAATGAGCGGCAGAGCCTACGCCTGTCGAAGCGTACGTCAGTTTACCGGGACTCTTTTTGGCTAAAGCCACGAATTCGGCGAGCGTAGTGATGTTTAATGAGGGCGGCACCACCAGCACATTTGGAAAACTGACGCCCATCGTAATGGGCGCCAAGTCGCGTAACGGATCAAAGGACAGCTTCATAAGGTGAGGCATGACCGCGATTGGTCCGATCGAGCCCAGCATCAACACGGTGCCGTCCGCCTTCGCATTCACGACATATTGCGCGGCAAGTATGCTGCCGGCACCTGGCCTGTTCTCGACCACGACCGGCTGACCCAAGTTACTTGATAGCTCTTTCGCAATAATACGTGTCGAGGTATCGGTCCCGCCACCCGCCACAAATCCAACAACGATCGTGATCGTTTGACCTGTCGGAAACTCTTGAGCAAGCGCATCACCCTGGGCCGCACTCCAAAGCAGCGCGCACGACAATAAAGCAGTACCTACATATCGCAATTTCAAGTGAAGCTCCAAAGTTTCTGTCTAAAACAGGTCGTCAAACAGATCACGGCCGAGTCAAAGAGGGGGTGTACCCTCTCAGGCAAAGGCGCAGATAAACACCGGCATCCAATAAAAGACCGAGTGTACCTTTCAAGTTAACGATATGATAGCGACACAAGACTGACAACGGTGAGTAAGCCCCTTAGAGACAAGGACACCTTCATGGCTAGAACAATCGAAAACTCGACCCTTCTGATGGGTCAAATGATGTCGCAACCACTGTTGATATCCGGGCTCTTAGCCCATGCCGCTCGACATCACGCTGACACCGAAATCGTATCTCGACGCACTGAGGGCGATATCCATCGTTACACCTATGCTGATTGCCACCTCCGAGCCAAACAGGTTGCACAGCTGCTTGACCGACTTAACATCGGCCCGAGCGCTCGCATTGGCACGTTTGCCTGGAACGGCTACCGGCATCTCGAAATCTATTATGGTACGTCGGGTAGCGCCCGCGTGTGCCACACCATTAACCCACGACTGTTTGCCGAGCAGCTGCGCTACATCGTCAACCACGCCGAAGATCAGGTTGTTTTCTTCGATACGACCTTTTTGCCCTTAATCGAAAGTATTCAAGCGCAATGCCCAACGGTCAAACACTGGATCTGCATGACCGACGCAGACCATATGCCGCAAAGCGATACTCTCAACATCAAATGCTATGAGACCCTGTTAGCTCAGGAATCTGGTGACTATGAATGGCCGACCTTTGACGAACGGGCAGCTTCGAGCCTGTGCTACACCTCAGGCACAACCGGCAACCCAAAAGGCGCGTTGTATAGCCATCGCTCGACTATTTTGCATTCGTACGCAGTCGCGCTGCCCGACTCGTTAGGTATCACCGCCAGAGAATCCATCATGCCTGTGGTCCCCATGTTTCACGTCAACGCTTGGGGGATACCTTATGCTTGCCCACTTGCAGGTGCACGTATCGTCTTCCCCGGCCCCAAGCTCGACGGAGCCTCGTTGTGCGAACTCATTGAACAAGAGTCCGTCACGATGTCGGCGGGTGTGCCGACCATCTGGGCAGGTCTCATCCAGCATGCCATTGCCAATAAGATCAAATTCTCGACGTTCAAACGAACCGTCATCGGCGGTTCGGCTTGTCCGCCTGCCATGATTCAAGCGTTCGAAAAAGAAGGCGTTCATGTCATACATGCGTGGGGCATGACTGAGCTATCGCCGGTAGGTTCGGTCGCTCAGCTTAAGCAAAAAGATTTCTCAAAAAGCAAAGCCGAACAAGATCTGATTTTGGCTAAACAAGGTCGGCCGATGTTTGGCGTTGATATCAAAATCGTTGACGAAAAAGGCCAAGCTTTGCCTCACAACAGTGTCGCCTCGGGTGACCTGCTGGCCAAAAGCTTCTGGGCTATTGATAGTTACTTTGGCGCGACCGAGAGCCCTTTGATCGACGGATGGTTTCCTACGGGTGACGTTGCCACAATCGACCCCGATAGTCACATCCAAATCACTGATCGCAGCAAAGACGTGATCAAGTCGGGGGGTGAATGGATCTCATCGATTGAGCTTGAGAACGTCGCAAGCGCTCACCCCGAGGTTGCGATGGCTGCCTGCATCGCGATTGCTCACCCCAAGTGGGACGAACGGCCATTGTTGGTCGTAGTCAAACGCGATAGTGCGACCAGCGACTCTGCAACATTGAAAGCCAAACTACTTGAAATGCTTGCTGAAAAAGTTGCTAAGTGGTGGCTGCCAGATGACATCGTTTTTGTGAGCCAAATCCCGTTAACCGCAACTGGCAAAATGGCAAAACTTAAACTTCGCGAAGAGTTTGCAACCTACAAATGGCCGGTGTAAATATGCTTCATACATTATTTAAAAAAGTCTCTGGGCGCTGCGCAACTCGACTAATCGCTCTGTTCAGTTGCATCTGTGCCGTTCAGCCAGCCTTGGTGCAAGCACAAGACTACCCCACTCGTGCAGTCAAAATCGTGGTGCCCTTCGCGCCGGGTGGTCCTGCTGACAACTATGCACGCTTCATGGGGCAACAATTACAAGCCGCGCTCGGTCAAAATTTTATTGTAGAAAATAAACCAGGGGCTGGCTCTATCATTGGCACCGACTTTGTGGCTAAGGCCGCAGCAGACGGCTATACGCTGCTGCTGATGTCTAATGCGCAAACCGTCAATGAATCGCTCATTACCAAAAAGCCTTACGCACTCTTGAAAGACTTTGTAGGCATTGCGCCCATCAATTATTCAGATTTACTCTTAGTCGTCCATCCAAGCGTTCCAGCAAAAAATCTTTCAGAGCTGATCGCGCTGGCCAAGAGCAAGCCTGGCAAATTAAATTATGCGTCGTCAGGCACCGGTACGCCGTATCACATGGCGGGCGAGTTGTTTAAAGCAATGGCGGGTATTGATATCACCCATGTTCCCTACAAAGGCAGCTCTGGTGCGCGGACGGATCTTTTGGGCGGTCAAGTTGACTTCATGTTTGACGCCGTCACCACAATGACCGACTACGCGCGAGCCGGGACGGTGCGAGGACTCGCGACCACCGGCGCGATTCGCTCAGACATTTTGCCTGCGGTGCCTACCATGTCCGAAGCCGGAGTCGCTGGTTACGAGTCGACGATTTGGCTGGGTCTGATGGCCCCAAAAGGGACGCCCGTTGCAATTATTAATCGGCTTAATTCTGCTATGACAACGATCGTCACCCGACCAGAGGTTAAAAAACAATGGGCCGAAAAAGGTGCCATGCCGCTCACTATGTCGCCACTCGAATTTCAAATCTATCTTGAGCGCGATGTGATCAAATGGGCAAAAATTGTGAAACTATCTGGCGCAAAGCCTGATTAAAACGAGCACTCTGGAGAAAACCTTGGCCTTAAACATACTCAGTGGTGGCGCTGCTGCCTCAGCGGTCAAAGGGATACAAGTAGCCTTTGAAGCAGAAAATCACTGCACCATTAATGGTCGCTTTAGCGCGGTTGGTGAAATGCGTGATGCATTGCTCAACGGGGCTCCCTGCGATATCGTCATTTTGACCCGCGCGCTTATTGAACAATTAATCGCTTCGGGTCACGTCCAGACCGGTAGCGCACGTTCGCTTGGCAAAGTGCAAACCGGCATCGCAGTCAAAAGTGGTGCACCAGCCCCACAAGTCGATTCACCTGAGACCTTAGCCCAAGCCTTTCGCCAGGCACAGGCCATCTATTGCCCTGATACCAAAAAATCGACCGCTGGCATTCACTTTATGCGGGTCTTGACTGAACTGGGTCTCGAGCTTGAAGTCAAAAACAAACTGCGTGAATTTGCAAACGGCGCGACGGCCATGAAAGAAATGGCGCTGTGCAGCGAGCCTAATCTGATTGGTTGTACACAGGCAACTGAAATCAACTATACCGAAGGGGTCGTCCTTGTAGCCAACTTGCCCAAAGCCTTTGAACTGGCAACCGACTACACCCTTGGCGTGTGTACACAAACGACTGAGCCTGCCTTGGCACAAAAGCTCGCAAGCTGGCTCACGGGCGCTCAGTCTGAGCAAGTTCGTCGACAAGGTGGCTTTGAGTTTTAAACCACCTACTCCAACTTTCCAATCTTTTGCACGAGCGTTTTCATCGCCTCGGCATCCGCTGAAACGTAAGCAGTGAAGTCCTTCGCATCTTGGTACTGCATCACCGTACCTGCAGCGAGTAACGCTTGTTGTGTTGAAGCGTCGTTCGCTGCAAAACGTGCCGCTTCACGAAGTTTTTGTACGATTGACTCGGGCACGTCGGCCGGCACAAATAACCCCGCCCACTGGGCATACACAATCGGCACACCTAACGAGGTCAGGCTCGGTACGCCTGGTAACGCAGCAAGTGTATTGGGGCCCCAGTGCGCTAGGGCTCGTAACTTACCCCCTTGAATTTGTTGCACGACGCTCGCTGGCCCCGTAGACAACACATCTATTTGACCACCTAAGAGCGCAGCGACTGCCGGGCCAGCGCCGGTATACGGGACATGCAACATGTTGGTATCAGTTGCGACTTTCAGTTGCTCGATGGGGATATGCATCGAGCCATAATTGCCAGACGAGCCAAAAGAAACTTTTGCTGGGTTTGCTTTGACGTAACCCATAAAATCAGCGTAGGTTTTCCAGGGGCTATCAGCCTTAACCACCAAAACGGTCGGATCGGCTGCAAAGCGAGCAATCGCCCTGAGTTGGCTCAGCTGATACATCGGCGCGCGACTCAGTACTTTGTCAGCTTCAGGTATCACCACGACCGACGATAAAGCGAATAACAAGGTATAGCCATTGGGCTCAGCCCGGGCAACCTGTGCCATGCCAATCCCTCCACCCGCGCCCGCTTTATTTTCGATCACCAGCGTTTGGTTCAAAAACTGCCCCATCGCGCGCGCAACCGGACGCGCCACGATATCAGCTACGCCGCCGGGCGGAAACGGCACCACCACGCTCACAGATCGGCTAGGATATGATTCTTGGGCCAGGACAAAAAAACTAGGGACGAACAAACAACCTGCCGTCCAAAGACAATTCAAGGTTTTGAGTAGCGTACGCAAATCAGCCTCCGGTATTGTGTTTTTTATGTAATGATTCGTAGCAGGTATTTGCTGATATTAAACCAACCATACAACTAACCACTCAGGAAGATAGCAAGTGAAAATTCTAATTTTGGGCGCAGGTGGAGTCGGCGGTTATTTTGGAGCACGACTGATTCAGGCAGGTGCCGATGTGACCTATCTGTTGCGCGATAAACGCCACGCAAAGATTCAGGCCGAGGGTCTTGTTATCGAAACGCCAAAAGACACCTTCACGGTTCAACCTAAAGCGATCACACGCGATCAACTCAAGCCTGAATATGATTTGATTGTGCTGGCGCCCAAGTCGTTTGATTTTGAAGATGCCCTAGCCTCGCTTGAGGGTGCCAGTAGTAAAGGTGTATTTTTGCCATTCTTAAATGGCTTGGATCATATTCAGCAGCTCGATGCCAAATTTGGCAAAGATCGTGTCATGGGTGGCGTGGCTCAGATCGCCGCGACGATTTCACCAACGGGCACAGTCAAGCAACTCACAGACTTGCATATGCTCACTGTTGGTCATCGCGCTGCAGCGCACGAGCAAATTGCAAGAGATTTCTATGCGTTATGCGAAAACGCCGGTTTCGATCGCTTGTACAGCGAAAACATCGAACAATCGTTATGGGATAAATGGGTGTTTTTAGCGAGCTTGGCTGGGATGACAACCATTTGTCGTGGTCACGTTGGCAAAATCTCTGCCGCACCCTGGGGTATCGAAAGCACCACCAGTTTCTATGCTGAAAGCTGTGCCATTGCAGCCGCCAATGGTTTTCCCACAAAAGAGTCAGCGCAAAAACGCTCGCTTGAAATGCTGACCAACGTGAAGTCAAGCTTTGCAGCATCCATGCTTAGAGATCTGACGCAAGGTAACATGACCGAGCATGAGCATATCTTGGGGCAAATGATTCAGCGCGGCGTGAGCAAAGGCGTTGCTTGCCCACTACTCAAACTTGCTCATACCCATCTGGTGGTGGAGCAAGATAAAAGTAAGTAAGTCAGCTTAGCCCGGTAAGCACAGCGCAAACTTAGATGTGGGGTCACTCAAGCGGAAGCTTACTCCGGGTAGCCCCAGCACTGTTCAGGGGGCAGAGTCATAAAGACTTCTGCCCCTGCTTCAAAGCGTGGCGCCGTGCCCAACTCGGTCACCTCTAGTGTTTGGCCAAACACCTCAAGTTCGTAATTGGTCTGAACACCTAAAAATTGCAATTGACGAACGCGAACAGGCAACGACGCCTGTGTTGCCTGGGCCGTTAAAGAAATGTTTTCTGGGCGCACTGCAATCACAACAGACTGACCTTGACTCAGCTTGGTCAAACAGCGAGCCCTAAGCTTTGCACCCTGCGCCAACTCAACAACATGATCAACACCATCATGGTTCACCACGGTTCCGTGCAGCGCATTTGAGGCACCGGTAAAACTTGCGACAAACAAATCCGAAGGCCGGTTGTAAATTTGTTGCGGCGTACCCATCTGCAAGAGCTTGCCTTGATTCATGACACCGATTTGATCACCTAGTACGACGGCCTCTGACTGATCATGCGTCACATACAGCGCAGTCAAACCCGCCTGTTTAATAATGCGACGCAGATCAGCGCGCAACCGCAGGCGTAACTTTGCATCTAAGTTGGAGAGCGGTTCATCCAGCAACAATATTTTGGGTTGATAACTCAAGCTGCGCGCTAACGCCACACGTTGCATCTGCCCACCGGATAACGACGTTGCAGGCCGATCGGCATACTCAAGTAGATCAACCAACTCAAGCGCTTGTGTGACCTTCTGTTCGATTTCCTTTTTGTCGATGCCACGATGCTTCAAAGGATAGGCAACATTTTGTTTGACCGTCATGTGCGGCCAAACCGCATAAGACTGAAAAACCATCCCAACCTCACGATGACGAGGCGCGACAGAGATCCCCTTTAAGGGCGCCGAAACGATTTGCTCGTCAATCACGATCTGACCCGCCGTGGGATGCTCCAGGCCGGCAACGCAACGCAGGGTCGTTGTCTTGCCGCACCCAGAAGGCCCTAAGAGCACAGTGATTTCGCCGGTCGGGATTTGAAAGCTCACCTGATCCACCGCGGGACGCCCCGACGAAAAGTCTTTCACTAAGCACTGCACATCAAGTGTGACTGCCATCATCTGCTCTCCAACGAACCAACGAGTACGCCCGCCATCAACTGCACTCCAACACATCATTGCGGGTGACCGCGATCATCTGATACGCCAAATACTCACCCTCGCCCGTCACGCCCATCGCTTTCACCCGACACTCGAATTTGTCGAACCGCCTGATAGACGATTGGCTAGCCCGATCAATAACCCAAGCAACACCACCTGTGCCAAACCAAATGCCGCAGCAGTGCCAAGCGTGCCACTTTCATACAGATTCAATAGCGCAATCGCCATCATCATTGTGTCAGTCGTATACAAAAATAGTGACGAGCCTAGCTCTCGAATCGCTAACACAAACAAAAGCGTCATAGCTGCTGCGACACCCGGCTTGGCCAAGGGCAGGATGATGGTCGTGATGGTGCGTAGCGGCCCCTTACCCGAGATCCACGCCGCCTCCTTGAGCTCTGGATGAATTTGTGCGAGCGAAGTCGACAGCACTTTTACCGTATCAGGGATAAAGCGACCAACAAAGGCCAATACCAAAATCCAGATCGTGCCGTAGAGACCAATTGGGAGGCCGATCCAAGCCCATAAATATGCAACCCCAACAATCAACCCCGGAACAGCAGCAGGCAAGGTTGAAATCAAATCAATGGCGCGGGCAGCCGGCGCGTCTTTGCGCTGAACGGTGTAGCCAATCGCAAACGCCAACACGCCGCCAACAACCGCAGTAGCACAACCGATGATCAAGGTATTCCAGACGGATTGAATCGTTTGTTGATCTGCTAGTACAGTCTGAAAATGTCCCCAGGAGTAGTGCTTCAGCTCAAACAGACTTGCCATCGTTGGGACAAACATAAATTTTCTGGTGGCGGCAATTGCAAGTGCGGTGATCGGCAAGACCACAACGATCAACAGATAAATCATCGCCAACACAAACATCAGCCACTTCCAGTTGCCGAGATTCAATTCGCGCGGGCGAAAACCTTTGCCACTGATTGTGATGTAGCTACGTTTAGACAACACTTTTTGTTGAATCAAGACTAACGCTGCGGCAACAATAATCATCAAGATCGAAACCGCTGCAGCAGCGTTATAAAGAGGCGGACTCCAGGACGTCAGTTGAAACAAGTAAGTGCTGAGCAACATGATGCTCGACTGTGAACCGAGCACCGACGGAATCCCGTAAATGCCTAGCATCACCACAAAGGACAACAACATACTTGACAGGATAGCGGGAAGAATCAAGGGAAACGTCACGTGCAATTGCGTATAAAAAGCACTTGCGCCACTAATTTCAGAAGCCTCTTCAAGCGTGGGATCCATGTTACGCAGGGCTGAGGCCGTGAACATATACACGTAGGGTGCGTAATACATGCCAAACACCGCGATCAACCCACCCATCGAATAGATATTGACCCGTATGTCAGAACCAAACCATTTAAAAAAAGTGTTCAGCAGCCCAGTCGTTGGCGAGCCCAATAGAGACCAGGCAATCGCCCCCACCATCGGTGGCACAAACAAGGGAATGTATGACAACGCCGCAATCAGCTTTCGCCCTGGCATATTGGTTCGCACCACCATCCAAGAGAAAATCAGGCCAACCACGACGGCCACCAGCGCACCGCCCCCGCATGCGATCAGCGAATTGAGTAATGCGGCAGACGCATTAGGATTGGTTAACGCTGCAGAAAAGTGGTGCAGCGCAAAGCGCGAGACATCGATCCCCTCAGTAATCGGATCCATGTCTGTAAGCGCACCGACTACCAACATGATCATTGGATAGATGACTAGCAACGTCAAAATGATCAATAGCAACCCAGACCAGAACCAATTGCCAAAAAGCGCGATGGCAGTCTGGGTCAGACGACCAGGTTCGGCCGGTTTAGCAGATTGAGGCAGCATACAAAAATTTAGCGCCAATTAAATAATTGCGTCCACTCTTTCGTCCAGGCCTCGCGATTCGCCGCTGTTTTGGCGGGATCTGCTCGCCAAATTTTATGTATTGATGGATCAAAACCCTCTGGCGACGGTGTGCCACTCAGCGCCGAAAACATCTTCCAGTCATTGACCACGATTGACTGCCCTTCTTTTGACAGTGACCAGTTCATAAACAAGGTCGCTGCATTAGGCGCTTTAGCATTTTTAACCAAACTGATAGGCAGCTCAATGACAGGGATTCCCTCTTTTGCGAAATTACAGGTAATTGGAGCACCCTCTTTGGTGCGCGGCAAAATCTGATTGGTGATGATCGCCGCCACAGAGACCTCGCCGCGCAGCAAGGCATCGCTTAACGGCACACCGCTAGGAAATATCTTGGGCTTGTTTGCGGCCAAGGCTGCCCAGTAACCCTCGCCTAGAGTCTCACGTTCAAACATCGAACGCACCCAGCCGGTGCCACCCGTCAAAATCGTCACCTCACCCAACTTACCCTTGTATTGCGCCTCAGTGAGTTCAGCCCAGGATTTAGGGGGAGTCTTCACGAGCTCGGTGTTGTAACCAATACACCAGGCTGCCATCGTCAAAGGCCAGGCCTTCTTGGCTGCGTTCGGCGCAGGAAAGCCGCTTGCGTTGGGTGGCGCGTAGTCGGCAAAGGCGGCCTGAACGGTATCAACTTGAGCTTGATCCGATAAAGAAACAATATCAGCCGCTAACTTACCTGCAGCCATCTCGGCCTGCACACGCGTGACCAACTGCCCACCGGGCATTCGCAGTACTTGTACATCGATCCCAGGAAAGCGCTTATTGAACAGCCCAATCGCACGCACGGTGTTTTCTTTATCCATCGTGGTGTAGAGCACCAACTTACCCTCTTTAGTAGCCGCTTGGATTAACTCGGGGCTACCGTACTCGTTCGTTTGGGCTGCAACGGGAGCCATGTTTTGCAACGCGCAAGCAACCAAGATACTGCCAAGCAATGTGTGCTTCATAGAAAGTCTCCGATATTTTTATTGTTGCAGCGCCGCATGCTGATTGCGACAACCTCATTCTTACTGCAGCTTAGGGGGAGACCCGCCTTGTGTCAACGTCACTGAGTTTTGAAGCAGCAGATGTATCACTATGCGGTTAGCTCTGCTAAAACTGTTATAACTCAAGCAATGCTTCGCACCTTCACAGCCACGAGTCTTCGCAAGACATGTAGCCGTGCAATGCGCTGTGGCTACGTTAACAAGTCAAATCGCGCAAGAACATAACCGTCGCGATACAACGAGAGACACTCATGATTGAAAATATTTTTGGACAACCCTTAGGCGGAATCGTACAGGTCGCCTACGTCGTTGAAGATTTACAGAAGGCGATTCTTGAATACAGTCAAAAATTCAATATCGGCCCTTGGTTTTACTCAAACGGCTATACCTTGAAAGAGGCCTACTATCGCGGTGAGCCGACTGATATGCGTATGGGTCTAGCATTGAGCTTTTCAGGCAATATGTGTTTTGAAGTGATCCAGCCGCTTGATGACAAGCCTTCTGTCTATTGGGATGTGATTAAGAAAAAGGGCTACGGCTTTCATCACCTTGGCATGGCAACGACGCAATACGAGGTTGACGTCGCACGCTATAAAAAAATGGGCTATGTGTTGGCGTTTGAAGGTTTAACACCGCGCGGTATCAGGTTTGCGTACTTTGACACCACGGGCGACTTTCCGGGCATGCTCGAGCTGATTGAATACAACGACACTCAATTGAAATTTTTGTCGCTCATGCAGCAAGCCTCTGCTAAATGGGATGGCAAAGATCCGTCTAGAAAAATTGAACTCATCACAAGCCAGTTGGTCTAACGTAAAGGCAACACCACGCCAGTGAGGTCTAACAACCTTGCAGTGATCACAACACTTAGCTTTTGCGAAGCGCCAATCGCGCACCGAGCAACATGGCGGCAAATGCTAGCATCGAGGCGTAGGTCAAGGTCGAAAACCCAGTTAGCCCTTGACCAATCGAACAACCCATCGCCAGCGCGCCGCCGACACCCATTAAGGTGCCGCCGCCCATGTAACGCAGCATGTCGTTAGGCGTTGCGAAGCCCTGCAAGCGAAAAGTCTTAGACCATTTCGCAGCCACGAACGATCCAAGTACCACGCCAACCATCACGGTCACGCCAAATCCCAAACGGACGCCGGTTGAAATCATCGAGTACTGAATCGTTTCTCCGATCGGAGCGATAAAGGTGAACGAGGCACTGGGTGCGGGTTCAAACTCATCAAGCCCCAACCAACCCGTCACCCACCAACCTGCCGTAATGAGCAACCCTACGACCAAGCCACTCATTAGATCTTTTTTGTGTTTAAAAATTGAGCCTTGCCAAAATACAAATACCAGTAAAGACAGCGCTAACAAACCAATCGCAAGCCAACGCGTTGTCGCCGCAAACTCAAAAAAACCATGGGCCGGCATAGCAGTCGCTTGTGCGAGCGTCAAACGCAACGGCGCCAACAAGCCCGTCAGCGTCATATAGGCTGAGATCCCCAGGCACAACAAGACCACGAACGATCTGAGGTTACCTTGGCCAAGCAGTACCACCGCACGGGCCCCGCAGCCATTGGCCAGCATCATGCCGTACCCGAACATCAAACCACCCAGAATCACAAACAACCAAGAGGCCCCATTGCCTCGGTAAATAGACGTGCCCAGGTCTACGATCTCGAGCGCAGACAACACTTGCGCACCAAGCATCGACACCACTAGAGCCAGCGCAAAAGACTGAGCCTTTTGTCTTGCGCCAGAATCCCATCCCTCTTTTAAGGCACGATTCAGGCAAAAACCGGACCACTGGCCATTTATTCCGAATAACAGGCCAATGACTAGCCCCGACCAAAGTAGTGTTTCTCTTGTATCCATAGATCGTTCTAATGTTTTTTCATCTGACGTGACTGATACCGCTGCAGCCCAACCAATACGCTCTCGGCGAGTCTAGCCGCGAATCATAGCCACTTGCGAGGAACTATCCAAAGATTGATCAGCCTCGTCTTTATAACCTAAAGATATATAAAGAAACGAGCGACCTCGAATTAGCACAGACCGCTGCAGGGCGCAGTAGCCATACGCTACCTTTTTTGCGCCGCGAGCGCGACATCCACAAAACGATTCGTAAACGTTGCGCTGACATCAATTTTGCTCTGTACAGCGGCCAACTCGGCATCAAACTCGGTCAATACTTTTAACACCGCCTGTATGCCCTCTGGATCATAACGCCCGTTTTTTGAATAGACAGAACGGGTATTTTGAATCGCCTGAAGATATAAGTCGCGCTCTCCGATTTGATAAGACTTTGGCAATGAATCAGCAATTTCAGCCGCGCTTGCAGTTTGCAAAAACAACTGCGCTTTTAGCATTGCATTGGTTAGCGCCTGAATAGTTTTAGGATTTTTTTGTACAAACTCTGTGCTAGCGAGCATTGATCCCTCAGGGTAGGTACGACTGCCAAGTGCCTCGAAAGTACCAGCACCCGTGCGTAAGTCCGCCACAATTTTAAGATCGCCACTGTTTGTCAGCATTGTCACCACTGGATCAATGCCCACCAACACGTCAATGGCCCCAGTTTGTGCGGCTGACGCAGCACCTGCCAAGGCACCGACCCCGATGACTGAATACGACTTAACGTTGACCCCGTGACGGTGCGCAATCGCGTTAAACACCATGTGGGTGCTTGAACCAGGTGAGGTCACACCCACCTTGAGGCCTGGCAAACTCTCAAAGCCTTTAAATTTAGTCTGCCCAGCCTTGGTAACGCCAACTGCGTAAGCAGGGTAATCAATCATTAAGAAAAAGGCCTGCAAGTTTTGCCCCTTAGCGGCCATATTCAACGTATTCGCATAGGCACTAACAGCGACATCGGCGCTACCGCCCAAAAGTGCCTGCATGGCCTTAGGCCCACCGGCAAACATACTGCGTGTAATATTCAGCCCTTCGTCCTTGAAGTAACCCTTAGCCATTGCAATCTCAAAAGAATAGTATGAGATGACCGAGGGTGAGGTCGCAATCGCGACATCGACTTTTTCAGGGCGCGTGTCAGGCGCAGACCAACAAGTCGCCATCATAAGCATCAACGTCAAACCAATTATTTTTTTCAAGATCACTCCGATCATTGCGTACGTTGTTCGTAAGCTTCAATTTTGTTGACCAACTGCAAGGTGTAATCGATTGCATCAATACCCTGCAGCAGACATTTCTTATTGAAGGGATTGATTTCAAAGCTGTAACACTGCCCATCTTCACTTTTTACCTGTTGATCATTTAGATTAACGTTCAGCGTGCCGCCAGGGTGTCGCAATAAAAATTGTTGCAAGGCCTCGATAGCATCTTGAGGCAACACAATCGGCAACAGTCCATTTTTAAAACAATTGTTATAAAAAATATCGGCAAATCGCGAAGATATGAGTACACGGATCCCATAGTCTGCAACAGCCCATACCGCCATTTCGCGTGAAGACCCACAGCCAAAATTTGTACTGGCTACGATAATTTTTGCCGCACGGTAAGGCGTCTGATTCAGGATAAAACCCGTGCGCTCTTGTACCTCATCTCGGTAGCGTAAATCACGAAACAAATACTGTCCAAAGCCTTCAGCCCGCTGTTTGCGCAAATAGCGCGATGGCAACAATTGGTCAGTATTGATATTGGCCTCAAGAAGCGGCACCGCGATATCGTCTAAAGAAATAAATGGTTGCATACGCTTGGCCCTATTTTAAAGATACGCCCGCACATCAACAAGGTGGCCAGCAAGCGCAGCTGCAGCTGCCATAGCCGGGCTCACCAAATGTGTGCGGGAACCCGGTCCCTGCCTACCGACAAAATTTCGGTTTGAGGTCGAGGCACAGCGTAATCCCGCAGGAACCATATCGCCATTTGTCGACAGACACATCGAACAGGCAGGCTCACGCCATTCACAGCCCGCCTCTAAGAATATTCGATCAAGTCCTAGCGACTCTGCCTGAGCTTTTACGGTGCCAGAACCAGGCACCACAATGGCACGCACGTGAGATGCAATTTTTTTCTGCTGAATAATATCTGCAGCGGCCTGTAAATCTTCAAGGCGCCCGTTGGTGCAGGAACCAATAAAGACATAATCGATTTGGACGGACGACAGTGGCTGCCCTGGTGTCAGCGCCATATATTGAAGCGATTGTTCGAGAACTGCTCGGCGCGTGGGGTCAGCGACCAAGGCGGGATCTGGAACGTTTTCGGTGATTGGCAGGCCGTCTTCAACACTATTGCCCCATGTCACCATCGGACCAATGGCACTAGCGTCTAAAAACACTTCAGCGCCGTACACAGCATCCGAGTCGCTAAATAAGTCACGCCAACGCGTTAATTGTTTTACAAACTCAATCCCTTTAGGCGCATAGGGCTTATCAGCCACGTAGGCAAAGGTCACTTCATCGGGGGCAATGATACCCGCGCGTGCACCAGCTTCAATCGACAGGTTACACAGTGTCAAACGGGCCTCCATGGACATGGCCGCTACGGTCGAACCGGTGTATTCAATAACAAAACCTGTTGCACCCGCAGAACCAATTTTGGCAATCAAGGCAAGTGCGACATCTTTTGCGCAGACCCCCTTTTGCAAAACGCCGTCAATGCGTACACGCATCGTCGAAGGCATACGCTGCCAAATCGTCTGCGTGGCCAACACATGGGCAACTTCAGAGGCACCCACACCAAAGGCTAGCGCGCCTAAAGCACCATGAGTCGAGGTATGACTGTCACCGCATACGATCGTCATCCCTGGCAAACTCAAGCCCTGTTCGGGCCCTACTACATGGCTGATCCCATGACGCGCATCATCCAACCCGAACATGGTGATACCGGCTTGTTGAGTATTGCGCTGCAAGGACACCACCATATCCAGACGCTCAGGTCCATCGATGCTATCGAGCGATCGCCCAGTGGTGGGCGCATAGTGGTCAGGCGTTGCAAAGGTACGGTCAGGTCTGCGCACAGGTATATTTTTTGCAGCAAGCACTTGAAAAGGATTACGCGAACCTTCGTGGATCAGATTTCGATCAATATAAAGCAAGCTTTGACCATCTTCATCGCGCATCACCTCATGCGCAAGCCAGATTTTTTCAAATAAAGTTTTACCCGTTGACTCAGCCATCACCACCTCAGCCAACAACTGCTGCGGCGATCGCATCACCCATTTCTTTTGTCCCTACCAAGCGACTATCGGTATCCATAATGTCAGCCGTCCTCAAACCACGCCCAACAACTGCCCGCACTGCGTTTTCAATGCGCTGTGCGTCTTTATCACGATTAAAACTATGGCGTAGCATCATCGCCGCAGACAAAATCATGGCACAGGGATTCACAATATCTTTACCGGCAATATCTGGTGCAGAACCGTGAATCGGCTCGTACAGGCCTTTTCCATCCGGTGCCAGAGAGGCTGAAGGCAACATCCCAAGTGACCCCACGAGCATCGCAGCTTCATCCGACAAAATATCGCCAAACATGTTGCCCGTCACAATCACGTCGAAACGGGTTGGCGCGCGGATCAACATCATCGCTGCCGCATCGATATATAGGTGTGTCAATTCGACATCAGGATATTCTGTACCAACTTCTTTCATGACGTCGCGCCAAAGCTGCATCGTTTCGAGCACGTTTGCCTTGTCAACCGAGCAGACTTTACTTTTGCGCTGCCTTGCCGTTTTAAAAGCAACATGAGCAATCGCGCGAATCTGCGATTCGGTATAACGCATCGTATTGATCGACTCCCTCTCACCCGAGGCATTTTGCACGGGGCCACGCGGTTCGCCAAAATAGATGTCACTCGATAACTCGCGCAATATCAACAAATCCAGGCCCTCAATCACCTCGGGCTTGAGCGTCGAGACGCTCGCCAACTCTGGAAACAACTTGATCGGGCGCAAATTCGCATTCAAGCCTAAATTCAAGCGCAACTGCAACAAACCTGAGCGCACTTTGTTTGTGCGAATCCACTGTTCGTATTCTGGTCCGCCAATCGCACCAAACAAAATCGCATCAGCGCGTTTTGCGAGTGCATAGGTCTCATCGGGCAGCGGCTTACCTGTCGCGTGAACGCCTGTCATCCCAATATGACCGTATTCAAGTTCAAGTTCAAAATGCCCTTTCGCTGTCGCTTGCAGAACCTTCACCGCCTCAGGAATGATTTCGTGACCCACGCCATCGCCAGGCAAGACTGCTATTTTCATGATTTGTCTCTAAACTTTTATGATTAATCTGGACGGTTTACGACACAGCTTAGCCACCAAGCGGCTCCAAGCGCAAGCCCGCCATGTAAACCGTTGCCTTAACGGGTCAAAACCAATCTCACACCGAACCCAACCAGGCACAAGCCCGCCAGCTTTTCAAGCAAAAAGCCGATCTTGGGATTACGGCGCATCCGCGCAGCAAAAAAATGCGTCAATAAGGTTGCTATGACACCGTAAGCAAACGCAAGCACCGCAATAGTGGTTGCCAACAACCCAAACGTCAACAATCCCTGCTGCTTAACCGGGTCAATAAAGAGCGGGAAAAAAGCCATATAAAAAACAATGGCCTTCGGATTCAAGAGCGTAATTAAAAAGGCCTGCCGCAAGTAGTGATAAGGCTTGATATTCAAAATAGGGGCTGCCCCTGGTTTAGCCAACAGCATTTTTGCCCCGAGCCATGCAAGATAAGCCGCACCCACCCATTGCACGGCCTGAAAGGCTGTTGGGTACGTGGTCAACACCGCCGCAACCCCGGCCACCGCGAGCCAAGACAAGACTTGGTCTCCAAGAACAATACCAAGCGTTGCGGCTAGCCCCGCCCTCACGCCCCCTTTGGTGGTCGAGGTAATCAACACCAAATTACCAGGTCCCGGTATCAGTAAAAAAATCGTGAACGCAACAACAAAAGCACCGTAATCTGTCACCCCTAACATGGCTTAAGCTCGCTAGTTGATGTGGTTTGAAAGCGTATAAAGTGAAGCTTGAACATGGTCGCGGTGATCGAGCTGAAGTGAGTCGGACTGTCAGACTAGAACAATATACAACGCCACGCCCAAAGATATTTCGAGTTACGCTACACCAATTGCTCAACGCCAACAGACACTAGTATGCTCGGGGTGCCCTTGGCACCAAGGAGATTTAACTCATGTCAATCACAACACGACTTATTGCATATTTTTTTCTGATAGTGACTACCGGCTGGAGCGCCCCCCAGGCGCAAACATACCCAGACAAGCCCGTTCATATCGTCGTGCCCTACGCCGCGGGCGGTGGAGTCGACAACATCACCCGGGTGATCTCAGAGCGACTCGCCAATCGCCTAGGACAAGCGCTTGTCATTGATAACCGGCCAGGGGCAAACGGGAACATTGGGGCGAACCTTGTGGCCAAAGCGAATCCGGATGGATACACAATGCTTATGGGCGCCTCATTTTTAGCGACCAACCGTGCAAGCGAAGTCAATATGACCTACGACGCCTTGACCGACTTAATTCCAGTCGCACGCGCGGGTAGATCTTCACAAATCTTATTGGTTCCCTCGAGCTCACCGGCCAAAACCGTCAACGAGCTCATTGAGCACCTTAAGGCAAACCCAACCACAACGGCCTACGGAACCGTTGGTACAGTATCCCCAACAGCTTTAATTTTTATAAAGAACACAGCGACAACCCCAGTGCAAATTCTCTACAAGGGCGGGTCACTCGCTATGCCAGATTTGATCTCTGGTCGACTGACCTTCATGATCCCCGTCGCTAGCGAAGGACTACCGTTCGTATCGTCGGGCAAACTGCGCGCCCTCGCAGTCACAGGCAATCAACGCATGAAAGCACTACCCGACGTACCAACCATGCAAGAGGCGGGGGTCATGAACCTTGAAGGGATTATTTGGTGGGGCCTTTTTGCACCTGCAAAAACGCCACGAGCGATTGTCGATAGAGTGTCGCAAGAGATGTTGACCCTGCTTGAATATCCAGAAGTCGCAAGCGCTTTTGCGCAACTCGGCATTGAACCTGCCCCACTCAACGCCCAACACTTTGCAAGTTTTTACCAGACTGAAATTCAATCGTACGCTCAAGTTGCGAAAGAGTTCAACCTAGCAGCAAAGTAGACTCACCGCCCTCAATAAAATAACGAAGTCAGACACACCATGCCCCGTTACCTTGCCCGACACGTACTTTTTGCCGCCTGTTTCATCGGATTTTTTTCAGCTAACAGCTCAGCGCAAATCGAAAGCAAACCGCTTCGGATTATTGCGCCGTTTGCAGCCGGTGGCCCAACCGATGTCGCCACTCGTGTGATCGCACAAAAACTGGCTGAAGCGTTAAGCCGACCGGTCATTGTTGAAAATCATCCCGGTGGCGCCACAATGATTGCAACGCAATTGGTCGCCAATGCCGCGCCTGATGGCAATACCATTTTGCTAACCGCGCCTGATTTTGTGATCAATGCGTTTATACAACCCAAGCTGTTCTACGACCCACTTAAAGATTTTGCACCCATCACCGTTGTTGCGAAATACCATTTGGTGATGACAGCAAACGCTCAGTTTGCACCAAAGACCGTTCAAGAGTTAATTGCCTACGCCCGAGCCAACCCAGGCGCTGTGAACTATGCCTCAGCCGGCGTGGGCTCGACAGCGCATCTCTCAGGCGAACTGCTGCAAATGCTGGCTGGCGTCAAACTCAATCACGTGCCCTACAAAGGCTTAGGTCCGTCAATGACAGATTTGATCGCTGGTCGTGTTCAACTCACCTTCATCAACTGGATTTTGGTCGAGCAAGAGGTCAAGCAAGGGCGCCTTCGCCCGATTGCTGTGACCGGACTCAAACGAATGACTTTGATTCCTGACACACCGACTATTGCCGAATCAGGCGTACCCGGGTTTGAGATCGAACCATGGATCGGCTTTATTGCCCCTAAAGGAACAGCAGCAGAGGTCGTGAGCCGTCTTCAACAAGGTTTTGCTAGCGCGATGGGATCGCCAGACCTACAAAAACGGCTGGCTAATCTTGGTGCGGTGTTAGGTGCCTCGACGCCGCAAGAGTTTAGCGATTACTTAGCCTCCGAATATGACAAATGGGGTAAAGTTGCCCGAACCGCGAACGTCAAAGCCGAATGATTTAGCCAAGTATCTTAGACACTCGGCTACCCCAAAAAATACTCGTTGCCCTCGCTTTCAGTTGACAAAGCTAGTTTTCTAACACAGATAGAATCCTGACTTTGTTATTCTTTTGTTGACACTCAACCGCTTAAAAGAACATCTATGTCCACACGCTTCAGACTTCACTTAGAAAACGGCCGCCTTCGCAACGAACTCTTTCACCTGACACACGAACAGTGGGCGCAGGCCGCCGCCAGGCATCCCGACCTTGCCAAACAAATCGACGTCTCGGTTGGCTGGGATGGCGATATCTTAGAACATGCACTGCAAGACGCTGATGCGCTGCTTGCGGGTCCGATCGATCGCCCAAAAATCATTGCGGCAAAAAAACTAAAGTGGATTCACACGACAGGTGCGGGTGTGGATCACCTGCTACCGCTTGACTGGTTGCCCGAGCAAATTACGGTGACCAACAGCAGTGGCATTCACGGCGACAAAACCGAAGACTTCATCAGTATGGCCTTATTGATGTTGCATAACAAAATGCCACAAATTCTAGCGAATCAAACCAAGCAGGTTTGGGACATGATTCATGAATTCAATATCCGAGGTAAGACTGCAACGGTGATTGGCTTTGGCGATGTGGGTCGTGCGGCTGGCATGGGTGCCAAGCGACTTGGTATGAAAGTAATCGCCGTCACGCGCTCCGGAACCGCGCAACCTCTTGCAGACGAAACGATTAGTGTGAACCAGCTCGATACTGTTTTGCCACGTACTGATTATTTGGTTGTGGCAGCGCCCTTAACCGCAGATACCCGAGGCTTAGTCACCGATGCCAGAATTGCTTTATTACCAAAAGGCGCAGGGTTGATCAATATCGGCCGTTCGCCGATTGTGGACTACAACGCGGTCGTGAAACATCTGGCAAGCAAACAGCTTGATGGGGCGATTTTGGACGTCTTTGATAAAGAACCTTTAGAAGCAGGTTCACCTCTTTGGTCCACCCCTAACCTTATCGTCACCCCACACATCTCGTGCGATGCCCCCGATTATGTGCAGCGCGTGCTGGATTGTTGGTTTGCCAATTTTGCCAAGCTGACCACCACGGGGCAGCTTGATAACAAAATCAATCGACAACTGGGCTACTAAGTCGGCTCACTCGTTGACTTGCTCGAGCTGGTGATTGCCTTGCTTAGAAACTGCGCCTCTAAGCAAGGCGCGAGCTGCCCACAGACCGCTTCAGCCTTTACTCGGGTCTAAGTTTACCGGCCGCGGCTAACTCTGCCGCTTGTTTATCCTCAGTTTTCATCAGCTCAGTAAAAACAGCTGAAGAACCAGGGCGAGCACGACTCGCAGCGCGTGTAAATTGCTCTTGAAGTGCAGGGTCAGCCAAGGTCTTATTTAGCGCATCGTTCAAGATGGCAAGCGTCGCAGTCGGCGTCTTACCAGGCGCCAATAAACCGGCTGTGGTGCTGACTTCAAGCGTAGGCAAACCCAATTCTTTCGCGCTAGGCACCTCTGGCACCAAGGGGTCGCGCTCAGAAGCAACCACCATCATGGCGCGAGCACGCCCAGACTTCAGATGCGAGATCGCACTGGATAGTTGATCGATGCTGACGTCAACCTGCCCACCGAGCAAATCGATATTTGCAGGACCCGAGCCTTTGTACGTAATCACATTAAGCTCGATGCCCGCCATGATTTGCAATTGCATGATGGCAATATGATTTGAAGTACCAATGCCTGCGTTAGCAACGCTGACCTTACCGGGGTTTGCTTTGGCATAAGCAACGAAGCTCGCAAAATCCTGAAATTTATTTTGCTCGGTACGCGTCACAAGTAAAAGAGAGGTTGAAGAGATCAACCCAATCGCAGCGAAACTATCAAGAGTGTATTGCGTCTGCACCATCTTGGGCGCAACAGTAATCGCATTAGGCGTGCTCACGAGCAAAACAGTTCCATCGGCTTCAGAGCGCGAAAGCTCGGTGGCACCTAGGACTCCGCCCGCCCCAGGCTTATTTTGTACGACCACGGATTGACCGAGTTGCTTGGCTAAACCAGGCGCAATCAAGCGACCAACAATATCAAGATTGCCGCCGGCCGCAAACGGCACAATGAGCGTAATAGGCTTGGTTGGGTAGGCTGCGGTCTG
>CALFXX010000032.1 GCA_937952975.1 uncultured Alcaligenaceae bacterium | reverse complement strand
CTCTGCAGACAGGCCGCCCGTTGAGGGCAACAAGCGAAGAGTTGTGTCTTGCAAGAGCTCGGCAGTCACCCCACCCATCCCTAACAAGATTGCTACACCCAACACATCGCGATGCATGCCTAAAATAATTTCAACCCCGCCTGAAACCATCTCTTGAACTAGAAATCGTTGAGGCGTCACACCAGCCTTACGTGTCACGTCTTGCGTCATCTGCAGCAACCGATCTGAAATCGTTGCCGCTGAAACGTTCACTACCACGCCTCCGACTTCACTCTTGTGCAAAATCTCGGCTGATAGAATTTTTAGTACCGCACGATCGCCCATGGCCGCAACAGCACTCTGAGCCTGCTCAGGTGTGCTCACAACTTGTTCGCGCACCGACGTAATACCAAAAGACGAAAACAGGCGCTTTGCTTGCTCTTCATCCAGACTACCTGCAGGCAACGCTTGGATAGCATCGCGTTGCTCGGCGTTGACACTGAGCGCATGAGGTAATGCCGTCTGAGCTTGACTGGCATGCAACATGGCGACAAGCGCAGCGCTGCAACTTTCAGGTGCAGAGAACGCAGGTACCCCACCCTGTGTGAGCAGCGAGCCAATGTTTGGTGCGTGCGGGCTAATGTATGCAAGAATGGGTTTGTCTGACAACGACATACAACTTTTGATGGCATTTGACATCAACTCAGGCATCGCGAGTGCCGAGGCCCCCACGATCACCACCAAGGCATCATAGGTTGGGCTTGCGAGCACCGCACTGATTGCACCCTTTAATAGCTCGGGCTGCAGGCCAGCTAGGGTCACGTCGATGGGGTTGCGATCGAGTGCTGCATGGTCGCCCTGTTGAAGCGCCCTGAGTTTTGCTGCCGTCTCAGCGTCTGGAGGTGGGGTTTCAAAACCGGTCACGCCTAAGGAATCAGATACTAAAGTCCCCGCTCCGCCCGTTGAGGTCAGGATCGCAACGCGATTACCGCGCAGTGTGCGCCCCGTGGCAAGCGCAGCAGGCATATCTAATAGCTCATCAAAACGTTGCGCGCGAAGAATGCCTGTTTGTTTAAACAGCGCATCGTACATCCGGTCAGAACCCGCTAAAGCACCGGTATGCGAAATAGCCGCCTTAGCGCCCGCTTCAGAGCGACCGATTTTGAAGGCTACGATGGGCTTACCAGCTTGCTTAGCACGTAAGGCGGCCGCACGAAATTTTTCGGTATCGCGCACAGTTTCAACATACAGTGCGATGACCTTTGTGGCCTCATCATCCACGAGCCAATCAATAAAGTCGGCTAACTCTAGATCAACCTCATTACTGGTGGAAATCATCTTTGCCAGCCCAATTCCGCGTGCAGAAGCACGTGCAAGCAACGAACCTAAAATTCCGCCGCTTTGCGAGACCAGGCTAATCGCGCCAGACGGGAAGTGATCCATTTCAAGTGCGCCTGACGCCGACAATACAATCCGATCTGTAATATTGACTAGGCCAATCGTGTTGGGGCCAAGAATGCGCATGGCACCGGCAGCTTGAAGCAACTCAGCTTGGCGCCTGGCGCCCTCTTCACCCACTTCGGTATACCCACTTGCCAAGACAATTGCGGCAGCACAGCCAAGTTGCGCCAACTCTTTCACAGCCTGATGGGCACGCTCTGCCCCAAGCAGCACAATACCCACGTCTGGAACGTTTGGCAGCGAGGCAATATCTGGGTAACAAGGCAAGCCACAAATTTCGGTTGCCTTGGGATTCACGGGATACACGGAACCCGAAAAGCCATGCTTCAAGAGATAAGCAACGGGCCTACCTGCGGTTTTGGCAATATCGGCCGAAGCGCCAATCACCGCGACCCGTTGAGGTCGCATTAAGCGAGTAATCGTATTCATCTGCATGTAAGCCTTACTTGTTCGCAACGAGCGTGAGTGGATATCTATTATTTCTTAGCCAAAAATTCAAGTACCGCGCTGCGATGTTCTGTGCTTGTGTAACAGATCCCTTGCGCCTGACTTCCTTGAGCAAACACTTGATTTGCAGTCGACTCGTACGTTTCGTTCAAAATTGTTTTACTCAATGCCAGCGCAGTGCCTGAGCCCTTGCTTAACTCTGCAGCCCAGGCTTGTGCGTCGGCCACAAGTGCTGTCGCAGTCGTTTGCCGATCAAGGATCCCGAGTGCTAAGGCTTCAGCAGCATCAACCCGACGGCCAGAAAAAATTAATTGCTTGGCCATTGATAAGCTCACACGACGTGGTAGCAGGTACATGCCACCTCCATCAGGAATAATGCCGCGATGAATGTATGACCACGTAAAGTTTGCGTATTCGCTACCGATTAAAAAATCACAGGCTAAAGCCGTGTCCGCACCTAAACCAGAGGCGGATCCATTGACGGCAGCGATCGTGGGCTTGGGCATCGTGTGCAAAAGCGTTTGCGTATGATGAACGCGTTGCTGCCTGTGCCACCCGTTAAAAGCGATTTCACCGGTTGGTGCGCTCATGCGCTTTTCCATCCCGGCAATGTCACCCCCTGCACAAAAACCTTTACCGGCACCCGTGATCACCAAAGCACGAATGCCTTTGTCAGAGGCGGTTCGCTCAAGTGCATGAATGAACTCTGAGCGCATATCATCACTCATGGCGTTTCGCTTATCGGGGCGATTAAAAGTAATCGTTGCAATACCTGAGTCAACAGCCATCTCAATGAGTTTGTAATCCATCATCTTGCCTTGTCATGAAGCGTTATTAATGAAGCGTTATTGAATTATTGTGTTTGAATTTTATTTTCGAGGATGATTTTTCTCCATCGAGCTTGTTCAGCCTGTACGTACTGCTCAAGCTCCGCCGGAGCACCAACAGAAATCGTCAATCCTTCATTCTCGATTTTTTTAATAAAGTCGGGATTTTTAACGGTCTGTTGAATCGCAAGGTTGAGCGTATCAACGATAGACGCCGGCGTACCAGCCGGCGCGTACACGCCGTACCAACTTTCAACCGCATAACCAGGTAACGTTGCAGCCACCGTGGCAACGCCTTCAAAGGCACTAGAGGCCAGGGGACTCGTCACCGCGATGGCACGTAACTTACCACTTGCGACCAAGGGCGACACTCCTGCCGCCGTACCAATAAAAAGATCAACCTGACCGCCCAAAACATCTGTCAGGGCGAGACTAGCACCGCGATACGGGATATGCGTCAACTCGATTTTGCCTAAGTTTTGAAACATCTCGCCCGCCAAGTGGGCTGAAGTCCCATTGCCCTGCGACGCGTAAGTCAACTTGCCTGGTTGAGCTTTCGCCGCAGCCACGATCTCTTGCACTGAGTGAAAAGGACTTTCAGAACGTACCACCAAAACATTAGGCCCGCGTGCAATTAAAGCCACCGGAGCAAAGGCTTTGTCGCTGTCGTAGGGCAACCTTGCTTGCAAGGTGCTATTGACTGCATGTGCAAAAGTAGCCAAAACAAGGGTGTAGCCATCAGGTGCACTTCTTGCGACAAGATCCATTCCGATGACCGTGCCCGCACCCGGCTTGTTTTCAATCACGACTGTTTGCCCAAGCACTTTGGCTAAACCAGCACCTAGCGCTCGAGACATTTGATCTGTACCACCACCCGGTGCAAAGGGTGCAATCAAGCGAAGCGACTTCTCGGGGTAGATCGCTTGCGCCACTTGGACGTGACACAAGGCACAGGCCAGCACTAAAGCGACCACGATTTTTTGCAATTGCGAGGTTAGGAGCATATTTCTGTCAAATGGCTTTGGCAAAGCGATCAATAAGAGTGCGACACGCAAAACTTTGCATAAATAAGGATGACCCACTTTGTATTAGGTTTCTAGATGGCTTGGCAAATGCAAAATGCTCAAAAGCATTGTATAACCCCTTCAAAGTCCAATCCGTCTCCACTCATTGCCTCAACTCCTTAAAAACACGAACGCTTATGCAACCCAGCACAGTCCTCTCGTTTGTTCGTAGTCAGAACGCACAGCCAACCGCACAAGCAGTACGTGAGGCGGTGTTAGCGAACCCCAGTTTTGGCAAATACTACTCAGATCACATGGTGGCGATTGATTGGGATGCAGAATACGACTGGCATAATGCCCGCGTCACACCGTACGCACCCTTAACGCTCGATCCTGCCTCTTTAGTCTTGCACTACGCACAGGCTGTGTTCGAGGGACTCAAAGCCTACCGGCATGCGGATGGCTCGATTTGGACCTTCCGACCCGACGTCAACGCACAGCGTTTTAGGCAATCCGCTGAACGCCTGGGCTTGCCCGAGCTTCCCTCCGACTTATTCCTGCAATCGCTTAAAGAACTTGTGCAGAGTGATCGCGACTGGGTACCTCGTACGCCAGAAAGTAGTCTTTATCTAAGGCCCTTTATGATCGCCAACGAAAGCTCGTTAAGTGTGCGTGGCGCAGATAAAGTCGCCTATTACGTGATTGGTAGCCCGGCCGGACCATATTTTTCAAGTGGGGTCACTCCGGTGCCAATCTGGGTGTCCACGCAACGCACGCGCGCTGCGCGCGGCGGCACGGGCTATGCAAAATGTGCAGGTAACTATGCTGGCTCGCTTGCGCCACTCAAAGACGCACGCAAAAATGGATGCCCGCAAGTTTTATTTCTGGACTCTGAACATGGGCAGTTTCTTGAAGAGCTGGGTGGAATGAATATTTTTGTTGTGCAAAAAGACGGCACCTTAGTCACCCCAGCGTTGTCCGACAGCATCTTGCCGGGTGTCACGCGAGCAAGTGTCATTGATCTTGCCCGCTCAGAAGGTCGCGCCGTACAAGAGCGGCCAATCAGTCTGACAGAGGTGCGCGATGGACTTGCCTCAAAACAAATAACTGAAATATTTGCCTGTGGTACGGCAGCGCTGATTTTTCCGATTAGCGCCTTGAAAAGCGAAGACTTTTGCTACGCGAACGACAGCTCAGAGGCTGGACCCGTGACCCTATCTTTGCGCCAACAACTGATTGATATCCAATATGGCAAAGCGCCAGACACTCGAAATTGGATGATGCGACTCGTTTGAGCGGCGACACACGTGCGTCGCCAACTCGATCGAGCGGCAACGCGACCTAAAGCCTCAGCTAAAAACCTTTCGTGCAAACTGAGCAATGGCATCACTCATTGCGCGCGGTTGCTCGGGTGCCATTGCATGACCAGCATTGCGGATCACCTGAACGGTGACGCGGTCACCCAAAAGCGGCTTCATAATATTAGGCACCACCACAGCATCAAATTCTGCCTGCAAGTCAAGAATAGGCACGCGGTCACCCGCTGAAAAATATTCGTCGATCGGCGTCACAATACGCGCATGGCTTTGCGCGTGATGAGAGGCCTGCGACCATCCATCGAGCCATTCACTGGGGTCATGTCCTGGGGCAAAAAATGCTTTACGCAGACAGTCAAGACGCTCTTCTTTTGACAAGCTTAAATCGCTTGAGCCATCAATTTCAGCGCGTAAGCGACTGTAGGGCTTTTCAGTAGCGCCGGGTAACAATTTGCCCGCAGAGGCTGCAGCCATCACAACCCCGGCAACTAACTCAGGGCGATCGGCAGCGACCATGCGGGCAGGTTGACTGCCCCACGCGTGCCCCACCATGAGCACTGGGCCGGTACGTTCGTGATCAAGGACGGCAGCAACATCCGCCGCAAAATCATGCAAATCAAGGTTTTCCATCGGGCCGACACTTGCACCAAAACCGCGCGGATCGGGGCGAATCACGCGAAATCCGTCTGCGACAAGATACGAAGCCACCACCTCATAATCACGCCCCGAGCGCGCAAGGGATGGCAAGATGCAGATCACGCGCCCGACCCCTTGATCCTGATAAGCAATACTGACAGAGGTCTGTTTCTCGGTGCGATATTCAATTATTTTTTGCGTCATAGGAAAGTCAAACCTCTATTGCTTTAAAGTTAAGTAGATTTAAGTGCAATTGACTTATGGTAAAACATTTACCTGCTCGAGCTTGCCTGTCATGCATAATCACTCGCTTCGGACACACCATCTCTAAAATCTATTCAGAAACGCGCCTGATGATCAAACGCAGCACCGCTCATGTTTGCCTAATCGTATGTGGGATGATCGCAATGGGATCCCTCAACGAGTCATCCTATGCGGCGGTAACAGCGCCCGCAGCAATCCCTGAGCCTGCGCTGTCAAATCAAGGCGCCAACACCGAGCAAACGTTGGCCGTCAATACTCAACGATCGCCAGAAAACCAAAAGGATCTTTGGTCAGTCATGCGAACGCGCTTTCAATTGACTGTCGCGAATCGAGCTCCTATTGAACTGCAAGCGCGTCGGGTTGCAGCGAGTCAAGCGAGCGTGCAGATTAACCTAGAGCATGCCTCGCGGTATTTATTTTATGTCCTTGAAGAAGCGGCAGCACGAGAGATGCCTGCCGAGGTCGCCCTTATTCCGTTTCTTGAAAGCGGCTTCAGTCCAAAATCGAGTAGCGGCCTACACCCCGCAGGGCTCTGGGGCCTGATGCCCGTTGCCGGTAAAAGCTTGAATCTTTCGCAAAATTTTTTTTCAGATGACCGTCGAGATATTTTGCTCTCGACTCGCGCTGCACTCGATTTGTTGCAATCTTTGTACGCTCAATTTGGCGATTGGCGCTTAGCTCTGATTGCATACAACTGGGGGCCTGGCAATGTGATGTCGGTTGTTCGCAGACAACAAGCGCTTAAGCTGCCGACTGACTATGATCATCTAAATTTTCCTCGCGTGATTCAGGCTTATGTCGCAAAACTGATGGGGTGGCGTGAGTTGATTACGGATCCCGAGCGCTATCAGGTCAGCTTACCAACCCTTGCTTATCAACCGTACTTTGTCGAGGTTGCTGCGACACACAACATCGACATCAGTGTCGCAGCGGATCTTGCTGAAATTTCAGTTGCTGAATTTTTGTATTTGAATCCGTCTTTCAACAAACCACTGATTCGAGGCACAGCAGACCATAAAATACTATTGCCAGCAACCCAGGTTGATGTATTTCTAACCAACTATCTGACGCATCAAGAGCGCTTCTCGGCATGGGAAACGGTTGTCGTTTCGCAAGCACAGCGCCCAGAGGATATTGCCAAAAAGCACAATATCAGCGTCAAGCAAATCTACGAGATGAACCCGCTAGCCCGTGGCGCTCAAATTAACGCTGGCTCATCAATTTTGATCCCAAAGGCTTCAAAACAATAGCCGACGAAGCAAGCGCAACGGCTTGGGCTATCTGTAAAACAGACCTTTGCGAGGCACCGGCGATACCTCTTTTAACCATCCCACAACTGAGTGAGGCTGCATATTCACAGTCGTTGCTATCTCAAGCGATTTGATAGATGGTTCGGCTTTTAAGCGCCCCACGGTATTCAAAATTGACTGTGCAAGTAAGTCACCTTTCACCGCGTAGCCCAAACCTGTCAGGTGAATATTATCGGGGCTTGCTAAACCATAGGCCGTCCAGATCGTCATCGCCCCTCTGCCACCCGCAACACGATACCAGTCATAAAACAGACAGTCGTTTTCAAAGGCCAAGCGTCGGGCCAAGACTGCAAAATCCCAGGCTGCAGTAATGTTTTTTCTTCGAAAGTTCATGTCTTGCGCTGACGTCACAATAATGAGGGCTTTGGGATGCTGAGCCTTCACGCGCTTGATGGTTTGCACGATATTTTTTTCGAGCTCTGGCGGGATGCTGTTTTTATATACAAGGTCGTTCGTACCCCAATCTAGAACAATCAGATCTGGTGCCAGTTGCGCTGACTGGTCTTCAAAATAGGTCTGAGCAAGCAATGCACCATAGTTAGCCCCCCCTACACCTAAGTTGTGATACATCACACCCGGAGCAGCATTTTCAATGCTCACGCCATGAACCTCAAAAAAAGCACCGCTTTTGGGGCTGGTATTTCGAACTTCAACACTCAGCGTGTCTGAGAGTTCAGGAAAGCTCAATTCAAGTGTTTGCGATCGAGGTTGAGCAGCGCTACCAGGCACCACGATATCGTGCAAAAAATGACCTGACTGAACGCGTAAGGTGTATGTTGTTGCCGTCGCGACGTAGAACAACTTGACTCGTTTTTTCCCGGGCTCAGGAGTCGTATAAAAATTTAAAGTAAACGAAGCATTGGCGGCGGCAGTTCTGGCCACGAACCCGGACACACCAACAGGTAAACGAGGTGGTTGATGAATGCTGTTGGCCGTCAGCCATTCACCTGTAAAGGTAGATTTAAAATCATTTTGAGAATAGGTTTTTGCAATCGAATACGGGAACACCATCCCTCGCCCGGCACTGCCACCAAGGATTTGCAGACGACTGCGCGCGATTTCAGCAGCGTACCCCCCTTGCACCAGTGAATCACCAAAATGCGCCACTGTGAAGCCATCTGTCTTTGCAGAGGCCCACTTCTGTTGCAACTGCTGAATCAGCCTCGCATCTTTAAATTCAAGAATATTCGTGTCTGCCGTGACGAAGCGGTTCAGTGACTGAGCCTGCTCACCCAACACACTCTCGATCGTGCGTCGAACATAAGGCTTGGCAGAAGGATTGCCCACGAAGGAGTCAACACGTTTGGGTATGAGTGCGGTATCTGGTTTTGCCGGAGGGGCGACCGGTGGCGTTGTACAGGACGCAAGCAGCATCGCCAAACAGCACAACGAAGCTAAGCGGATGAAGTGCGAGCGAACGAAACGAGTGACCATAGATGAGTCCAGTTTATTTAGCAATAATCTTAGGCGTAGCACCTGGCGAGGCCGTTAAAAATCCGATTGCCCGTTGGGCGGTATAGCTCCCCATCATGACAAAGGTATTATGCGCGAAAAGCAGATTTTGAATACCGTTATCTTCAAGTAGAGTCTTGATGTTTCCGACAAAATATCGATAATCTAAAACATAGACTTCTTCGTAATGCGACGCCAGGTAAGGTACGAAGGCATTACCGTACGAGTCTTTCACCACGGCAATTTTTTTGCCATTTTTAACCTCACTCACGATCCGCATGAGCGGAAAGTCGCCACCCAGAAATACCCCATAAGAATTGCCTCCGCGGGCATACTCGGCATAGAGGGTCAATGGCACCGGCGTGTTAGAGCCAGCAGGATAGTAAGAGGCCTCGGTCTTAAAAGGCACTTTAAAGTACTCAACCGTATCAACCTTATTGCGTAAAGCTGGAGCCATGGTTCGCTGATAAAGCGTCCCTAAAAAGTTGGGGATCTCGCCTTTGATTAATTCACTAAGTGGTAAGGCATTAAAACCGGCCGCGTCAGCAAAGGCCGTGTAGGCATAGTAGCCACCTAGGCCGGTCCAGTGATGATCGGTATTAAATTGAATATATTCGTCGGTGTGTTCAGCCAAACGATCATAGGCCGCTACAAATTTTACGCCCGGATCAAGCAAGGTGTGCATATGATCAATGGCTAACTTTTCACGCATCACACCATTATTAACTTTGCGCGGCAAATAAAAGTCTGAGCCAATGGGTGCCGCCATAAAAAAGATATTGATGTCGGGCGAAAGCTCTTCACGATACCGGTTGATCGCTTTCGCCAATGACTGAGTCATTTGTGGGGCACCACCAAACATTTGCAGAGCGCGCCCACGATAAATAATGATCGATTCGACGTTCTCGTACAAATCTTCACCAGCGGGCGCTTGACTAGGTGTTGGTGTTGGTTTCGATGCTGGTGTCGATGCTGGTGTCGATGCTAGTGTCGATGCTGGTGTCGATGCTGGTGTCGACGTCGATGTTGGCGTTGGCGTTGGTGTCGGTGCCGCTGCAGCTGACGTTGCTGCGGGTACAACTAGCGGCGCAACAGACGGCACCGCCAGGGTTGTGGCTGGCTCTTGTGCAGGCGACGCAGCAGGCACTACCACTTCTGCTTGAGCAAGCTTCACGGCAGGCACCGACACTTGTTCTTGCACCGGTGGCGTAGCTGGCGCAACAGCAGGCGCTAACTGGGGCGGTGCAGTCGGCGTAACTGGAGTCGAGCTTTGTTGCGATATTTTTGCTTCATTCACCTGCCCTGCCTCGCTGCGCTTGGTGTCAAGCGCAGTAATCGTCGAAGCTTCCGAGGCGGAAACTTTCAGGGCGCTTGCTTGCGACGTAAAGAGGTCTGTCGCTACGCCGCCATTTGCCGTACTTTTCACGACCGGTGCCAACGCCGTTGCTTGAGGCTTTTTTGGTGCACTGGCAAAAACCTGTACGTCGTCCTGATTCCAACCGCGTAAGGCTTTAACTTCCCCGGCCAACTCGGTCAAGGTGTAGCGCCACATAAAATTATCAGCAATGTAGTCATCCAGCTGCCTTAAGTACAGGCCGCTCGCCACCGAAGACCACGAAAAGGTTGGCATTAACTTAAGCGATCTCTTTTCGCCTTCCGACACACTATGCTTGGGCAACGCAATAAAGAGCAGGCCCCCTGCCGTTAGCGCGGCAGAAAACAATAAAACGTTCGCCCAGGCTGCTTTAGTTGAAAATCGTAAGTGCGTCATAATTAAAAGCGAAAATAAATAAAGGGGTTGTAGGTTTGCCCGACCAACAGTACGACGCAAACACTTAACAACAGCAAATTTTGCGCAATCACAAAACACTGCAGTTGTATCGGCCGCAGAGTCACAGAACACCAGTGATCAAACCGTGCAGCGAGTGGCAGGCATAGCGCGCAGGCCAAAAGTAACCAAAAAATATTCGACCAGATTGCCACGCCAACATCGAAATTAGAAAACGTTGCGTCAGACAGGCCAAATAATATTTTGAAACACGCAAGCAGCTTTTGGATATCCGTAAAATAAAAGATCGCCCAACCGAGCACAATCAAAAAAAGAGCATAGGCATGCTGAAGGACCTTAGGCAGAGGCTTCAGGATACCTAAAAGCACGACTTTTTCTAAGTAAATCAAAACGCCAAAATACAATCCCCACAGCACAAAGTTCCAGTTTGCACCATGCCAAATCCCAGTAAGCGCCCAAACGATGAACAAGTTACGGACCATGTGTCGGCGATTACCGCCCAAGGGGACATAGACATAGTCTTTAAAAAAGGTCGCCAGCGATATATGCCAGCGTCGCCAAAAATCCGAAATCGAAGTGGCGGTATAGGGATGCTTAAAGTTCTCGTGATAATGAAAACCAAACATCCAGCCCAAACCGATTGCCATGTCTGAATAGCCTGAAAAATCAAAATAAATTTGCAAGCTATAGGCAATCAACCCTAACCACTCGCCGGCCATACTGGCCGAGGCCGGATCTTGTCCTAAAAACTGCACACACAGTTCACCTGCGGTGTTTGCGATAAATACCTTTTTAAACAAGCCACGAATAAACCGAGTCACCCCGGCACTAAAGTCTTGCAGGCTAAACACCCGATGTTCAATTTCATGAGCGATGTGTGCATACCTCACAATTGGCCCGGCAACCAACTGGTGAAAACATACAACGAACAAAACAAAATTCATGAAATTACGTTGGGCGGGAACCTCGCCCTTGTACACATCAATCGTGTACGAGATTGTTTGAAAGGTATAAAACGAAATTCCGATAGGGAGCAAAAAGCCAGGCAGCGCGAGGTTTAATCCGGTCAGCTGGTTGACCGTTTCAACAATAAAGTCCGAATACTTAAACGTTGCTAATAAACCAAGATTAATCGCGACCGAGGCAACCACCCCAAAGCGTGCAATCGCTCGCTGTTTGCGAAAATGTTCGATGAATAAACCATTTAAATAATCACAGACAGCCGAGATCGCCAGTAAACCAACCCAGATCGGTTCACCCCAAGCGTAAAAAATAAAAGAAAAGACCACCAGAATGAAATTGCGTACTGACCGCCTGGCGAAGGCGTAGTAACAGATCAGGCTCGCTGGCAAAAAGAAGAATAAAAAAGTGAGGCTCGAAAAAACCATGTCAAAATTATTATTAATTACGTTTTGAAGAGCCGCGCACTCAATGACTTCCCTTGCTAAGACTCAAGCTCTTTTTATATTGACGTTGCCCAAGAAAACCGCAAAAAATGGGTATGTTGGTGGCGCGTGCAGCAGAACAATAACAAATTTGACAAGCAAAAAAGAACCTTAGCAAGGCTACCTTCCTAAGATATTGATTTAAAAGACGAATACAACAATTCTCAAAGGAAATCATACAGACATGTCCAACAGCGAAGCGCAAGGCAAAGTACGAGATCTTTCTCACCCGAATGGCGACTGGAACCACCACTATCTAGACGTCAACGGCGCAAAGCTCCATTATGTGGATGAAGGCGAAGGCCTACCGATATTCTTGCTGCACGGCTGGCCCGAGTTTTGGTGGACATGGCACCGCAACCTTTCGGTGCTATCCAAAGAATTTAGAGTGATCGTGCCCGACCTGCGCGGTTTCGGTAAAAGTATCATCACTCTCGGTGCTGGCTCTACACCAACCGGCGCCGACACCCACGCACAAGACATCATTGCCCTGGCTGACTCGCTTGGCCTTAAGCGCTTCGGTATCGTCTCGCACGATGTCGGCGCCTATGTGTCACAACAGTTAACTCGAATGTGGCCTGAGCGCGTCAGTGGCTTATTCTTCTTCAATGCGCCCTACCCCGGTGTTGGGCGTCGCTGGGTGCAGGCCCGGCACATACAAGAAATTTGGTATCAGACGTTTAACCAACTGCCCTGGGCCGCCAAACTAGTCGGTTACGACCGCAACACGTGCCGCCTGTATTTTGAAAATATGTTGAGCCATTGGGCCCATGACCCCAACACGTTCACCGAGCAACTTGAGCATTGGATTGATAACTTTATGCAACCGGGCAATTTAGAGGGTGGCTTCGCGTGGTACGCAGCGAATCACGCCTCTCGCATTGCCCTGATCGAGCATGGCGCGCCGATTTTGCCCAAAATATCGGTTCCGAGTCGGTTCTTTTGGGGCCGCCACGATCCGGTGCTTTTATGCGATTGGGTGGATCGACTGCCGGAATACTTCGATCAGCCAATAATTGAAATCGCCGAAAACGCCGGGCACTTCGTTCATTTTGAGCAACCTGCAGCCTCAAATGACCGCATCAGAGACTTTTTTCATTCACTGAAAGAGTAAGGCTCAACTGAGACGCAGCGGCTCAATGACAGCAGTCTCTGAGCCCGTCGCGCTCGTAATCGGCGCCTGGGCCACAGACTGAACTGGGGTCGCTGCAGAGGGTTGTGTCTCAGTTTTTTTAACCACGCCCTGTTCGATGAGTTTGTTCAAGACGCTAGACAACTCTGTGTAGGTGCGCAGCAACGCCGGAACAGACATCGCAACTGAACCAACTGTTTTCGCTGTGCGACTGTCTTTATCTGTTTGGGTGATATTGATCAAATCAAACCGCACAATACCCTCGAGCATCGTGATGTTATTGATACCGTCTGCGTAGACTGTGGATTGCATCGGTCAGGGATTCCTTAAATGGATAACTTGTCCGCTTACTATTGCAAGCAATGGCATGGCTCTTTAACTTAAGAATACTGTATCCCCTTCAATGATCTGTGTATTTTCGCGAGTTCAGCGTTCTCTCTGCCAAATCGCCTAAAGATTTGCACTTTACGCGTGTCATCCGCGTTTTTTTGAAAACGAGCCGATCAAAGCCGGAAAGTGTTAGCGCTGCAAGTTCCACGGGAGTAGACTGGGTCATGTTGAGCGTAAAAGAGATTTGGCGGCGCGTGAAGCATCACCCGCTGTCGCGTATTGGCCCCGGCCTGATTACTGGCGTGGCCGACGACGACCCCAGTGGCATCGTCACCTACTCACAGGCAGGCGCTCAGTTTGGTCTAAACATGCTTTGGACCATGCCCTTCGCCTACCCCCTAATGTCGGCGGTGCAAGCGCTCTGCGCGCGCATTGGGCGTGTCACAGGCAGAGGGCTTGCTGACAATATCAGACGCAGTTTTCATCCGGCCATACTTTTTTTCGTTGTATTTTTACTTGTTTGCGCAAATATTCTCAACATCGCCGCCGACGTAGCTGCCGTTGGTGAAGTCGCCGAGCTCGTCAGTGGGCTTAACCGCCATCTCATGTCAGCGTTTTTTGTATTGGCCTCTTTAGCGCTACAGATTTTTGTGCCATACCACCGCTATGTCTTTTTTCTGAAGTGGCTCACGCTGTCTTTACTTGCCTATGCAGCGGTGCTGTTTACGGTTCATGTTCCCTGGGGCGAAGTCTTTTTGCGCACAGTTTGGCCACACATTGGGATTGACTCAAACACGGCCGCCGTGGTGGTTGCAATTTTCGGCACCACAATCAGCCCCTATTTGTTTTTCTGGCAAGCTTCAGAGGAAGTCGAAGACATGAACGCGACCGCCGGTGCAGAGCCACTATTTAACAGTGACCGTGACGCTCAGTCAGAGCTCAAACGGATCAATTGGGACACTTGGAGTGGCATGCTGTACTCAAACGTAACCTCTTATTTCATTATCTTGGCAACAGCCCTGACGTTACATGCCGCCGGCATCACAGACATCACCACGGCGGCTCAAGCCGCAAGCGCGTTGCGGCCGCTCGCTGGAGAATTCGCTTTTATTCTTTTTGCGACAGGCATCATTGGTGTCGGGCTGATAGGCGTGCCGGTTTTGGCGGGATCAGCCGCCTATGCATTTGCAGAAATGATGGGCTGGAAATGGGGACTTGAACGCAGTGTGAAGCAAGCGAAAGGGTTTTACAGCATCCTCGCCTTCAGCGTGCTCATCGCGCTGGCCATTCAGTATTCGCCCATCAGCCCGATGAAAGCATTATTTTGGAGCGCCGTGATTAACGGTGTGGTCGCCGTACCGCTTCTGGTCGTGATTATGTTGTTAGCTTCAAAAACTTCGATCATGGGTAAATATGTGGCAACACCCAGTTTGAAGGTGTTAGGGTGGCTAACGACTGCTGTGATGGGTTTTGCGGCCGTTTGGCTCTTTATACCAAACTAATCACCCGACTAAATTTAGTCGGGTGTGCCCATCAAGCGGGCAATAAGATTTGCAGAAACTTAGTTCAGCGGTCTTATCCAGACGTTTCTGAATTTCACAAAGCCATCAAATTGCAAGGCGACCGAACCGCCGTCAGGTAACTTACTATTTTGTACGTCGGCAGTTTTGATACCGTTCACCATGAATTGCAGGTGCGGCCCATTCGCCTTGATGTTGAGAGTATTCCAGCGATTAATCGATTTGGGAAAATCCGTAACTTTCGACACGTTCACAATCGCACCGGTCGCGTAGGTAGGGTCAGGTCGGCTATCCCAAACATTAAACTCGTAACAGAACTCGGCGCCGATTTTCTTGGGATCTGAACAACGGATCATGATGCCAGAATTAGCAACACTATCAACATAAACCTCGGCCGAGAGCTCAAAGTTTTGATAGGGCTTCTTAGTCCATAAATAGCCAGTACCAACCTCAGCTTGAGCGACGCCATTATCCAAGCGGATGTTCGCGTTACCTACAGGCAGAAAGGCATTTAAGTTCGTACCATCAATCAAAGCAATCCAACCCTCACCCGCGGGTGGCGTTGACGCGACTACCCTTTGATCAGTGCCCGCGCAGCCTGCTAAGAGCAAGGTTGCAGAGCTTGCAAGGCACACCAACAAATTTTTTACCGAATGATTCATTTCTGTCTCCTGATTAATTTGATTTTATTTTTTAGCTCTTTTATACCTAAGCGCCATGGCAATCACCATTACCACGCTTAGCCCTAAGGGAAACCAACCACCATCCAAGAACTTCAAGCTATTTGATGTAAAAAATACCAAATCCATCAACACAAAGAAGATCCCACCCAACACCACGGGCAACGGATTCCAGCGCCAAACGACAATCGCAACAGACATTGCTAAAAAGTCCGTTAACAGCATGGTTCCAGTCACCGCGATCCCGTAAGCACCTGCAAGTGCATTTGAACTCTTGAATACAAGGACTGCAATCACTACCATCACCAGCAGCATGAGATTAATCGCTGGAACATAGATTTGACCAGCATCGTTAACCGAAGTTTGGATGACCCGTAACTTAGGCAAGAACCCAAGCTCTATCGCTTGCTTTGTGAGGGAAAAAGCCCCCGAAATAACAGCCTGCGAGGCAATCACCGTCGCGATCGTTGCAATAACAACTAAGTACACGCGAAAAGGTTCTGGAGCCATCAGATAAAACAAGCTATCGAGCTCTGCCGACGGCAGCCCCTCTGGAGACTGCAGCAGCAAGGCACCTTGACCAAAATAATTCAATAACAATGCGGGCAACACAAACCGAACCCACGCGAGCTTGATCGGGTTAGAGCCAAAGTGCCCCATATCCGCATACAGGGCCTCAGCCCCGGTCACACACAGCACCACAGCGCCCATCGCAAAAAAGGGCAAAACGCCATTGTTCGCAACAAACTCTTGCGCATAAATTGGCTTGATTGCCAGCAGTACGTGGGGGTTTTTTACGATATTCAGTACCCCCAAGAGCGCGAGCAAAATAAACCACGTCAACATTGCAGGACCAAAAAAGATTCCTATTTTCCCGGTGCCATATCTTTGCCCCCAAAACAAAAGAAGCAAGATCAACAAGGCGACCGGAATGACGTAGGGCTTCAAGGTGGGTGACACTAACTCAAGCCCCTCTACCGCGGACAATACAGAGATTGCCGGAGTAATCACACCATCGCCGTAAAAAAAGGCAGCCCCTAGCAAACCAATGAAAATGAGAAAGGCTTTTTTTATCGGCTTACCCTGAGAGCGCTCTAACAGCAATCTCGTCAGAGCAATGATTCCGCCCTCACCTAAGTGACTCGCGCGCATCACGATGGTGACGTACTTGACCGTGACGACCATCACTAGGCACCAAAAAAATAACGAAAGAACCCCAAGAATATTGGCTTCAGATTGACTGACCGAACGTAAACCGTTGTTGAAAACCGTCTCGAATGCGTAGAGGGGACTCGTGCCAATATCGCCGTAAACAACGCCTAGCGCCGCCAAGGCGAGCGCGTAGATATTGGATTTTGAGTGACTGCTCGTCATAACCGCGCTTCTGTTAAGTAATTTTTATTACGATAGCGGTTATCCTCGACTGCTGCAACTGCAGCCATCGAACAGGCTGCCGTAACCCACCTTAAGATCTTCAACTACAAACATGCTTAAATAAGTACAAACAAAAAAGCTTAGGAGACTTGCATGCGCCTGCCTACAATCATTCAGAAGTTCACCATTGTTTTGAGCTCTTTGATTGCTCCCTCTTTAACACTTGCGCAAACCGTCGCATCGATCCCAGAGAGCGTCAAAGTAGTCAATAGCCAGGTCGCAAAGCAAGGCTATTTCTATGTTGGTGGACGCTATGTCGGCGCACCGGGCAAAGAAGTGATGATTGGGCAGATGTATGTCGAAGTTTGGGCACCTGCCAAAGTTTTGCATCCCTACCCGCTGGTGCTGTTTCATGGCGCTGGCTCTACGGCCACGACGTGGATGCAAACGCCCGATGGGCGTCCGGGCTGGGCTCACTACTTTGTTGACCAGGGCTACATCGTATATATGGTCGATCAGCCCGCCCGCGGAAGATCGGGCTATAACGCGCAATTCTTAGGGAAACAAATTGTGACAAGCGCGCCGGCGACACAACGCAACACGACGGCTACCAACACGCAAGGTAATTGGCCTCAGGCTAAGTTATCGACACAATATCCTGGCACGGGTGCTGATCGTGGCACGATGGGTAACCCTGTGTTTGACGCTGGGTACGCTCGCTCGGTCGCTTACTTAGAAAGCAACGAAGAAACTCAAAAATTAATTCAGCATGCAGGCACGGCCTTATTAGACAAAATTGGTCCTGCTGTGTTGTTAACACACTCGCAGGCTGGCCCTTTTGGTTGGATTTTGGCCGATAGCAGACCCAAGCTTGTGAAAGGGATCGTCGCCATCGAACCTTCGGGCCCGCCCTTCATGAACACCACACGGTCAGTCGAGCCAGCACGCCCTTGGGGGCCGACAGATATCCCTATTACTTATGCACCACCAATTCAAAGCCCGCAAGAATTAAAGTATGAAGTCCAAGCGGTTGCGGATGGAAAAGACCTAGAGCGTTGCGCTCTGCAAACGGGTACGCCGCACACACTGCCAAACCTGAAAGGCATACCGATTACGATTATTACGGCGCCAGCGTCATACCACGCGCCCTATGATCATTGCACCTCAAAGTACCTGACGCAGGCGGGAGTACCGAACGAACACATTCTTCTTGCCGATAAAAACATTTTGGGTAACGGGCACGTCATGCCGTCTGAATTGAACAATCTTGAGGTCGCTAAGGTGATTACTGATTGGCTGAAAGTAAATATCAAATAGACATCGAAGCTCTTGAAACGTTAATGCCAACAGAGAAAAACATATGAAACACGCACGCCGGATTTTAATTTCAGTTGCGATGGTGGCAAGCATGCTTGCGTTTGGTAGCCTTGCAATGGCTGACACCTACCCCTCACGACCCATTAAAGTCATTGTGCCGTATGCGCCAGGCGGTGGAGCCGATTCGTTTGCGCGACTCTCAGCCCCAGAGCTTGAAAAAATCTTAGGCGCGCAGTTGCTTGTTGAAAACATGGCGGGTGCTAATTCGGCTATTGGCGCGCAGGCGATGGCAAAAGCAAAACCAGACGGCTACACCCTGCTGTTCACAACCGACTCTACTGCTGTTGCAAATCCTTTGCTGTATAAAAATCTGTCTTATAAAGCCGAGGAGCTTGTCTCGGTGGGCACACTCAATGAGGTCGCGCTTGGCATCGTTGTGGCAGATAGCCTGCCGATTAAAACCTTTAAAGAACTCGTTAAATACACCCAAACTCACAAGGGAAACCTAGCGTATGGGTCGTACGGCTTAGGTAGTCAAGCCCACATGATGGGCGAAGCCTATAACAAACTCACAGACTCAAAGCTTGTTCATGTGCCCTATAAAGGAGCCGCTCCGGCAGTCACGGACGTCATGGCTGGACAAGTGTTGTTTACGTTCCCAGCGTTGATTACTGTGCGTGGCAATCTGCAAGCACAAAAAATACGAATGTTGGCTGTGACGAGCAGCACTCGGTTGCCTAACCTGCCCGAGGTGCCAACTTTTAAAGAGTTGGGCTACGAAAAGATGTCGGTGGGCGCCTGGTACGGCTACTTTGCGCCGAAAGACACACCAGCCCCAGTAATCATGAAATTTAATTCAGCTTTAGCGACCTTACTGCAAGACAAGGTCTTTGTTGAAAAACTGGTTGATCGTGGAGCGATACCGCTGATTAGTACGCCCGAACAAATGCGCACCTTGATCGAAAAAGAAAAAAAGTTCACCGCTGAAGTCTTGACGCTGACGCAAATTAAGGTCGATGAATAGATTGGGTCATCTTGCCCGTGTGCGGTACCTTTAATACCCTCAGACACCTATTGAGAGAGATGCACGTCTATGCAAAGATTTGCCACCATGCTTGCCGTTGTCATGTTTTTTACCTTATCGGGCTTCAATGCGCACGCAGACTCTCGAACGCTCAATGCAAGATGTTCGCTCAAGATCGACGGCACCACCGTCATGAATAGCCCCTGTCATTTCAGCAGTGACGCGCAAGGCGATAGCTTTGACGATCTGCGACTACTGATTGTGTGCCCCAACGGCCGTAGCGCTGAGACAACAAATTGCTATGGCTATGAACAACGAACCGCCCGCAATGGCGTGTTTGGCTATTTATTCAGATCGGGCGGCGTGGCCCAGCTTTGCTGGAATGGCGGAACCTATCGTAAAGCACAAGAGTGCTATGACGGCCTACGCAGAACGGGTGCCTGTTGGAGCAATCCCCGCGCACCAGCGTCAGGTAATCCCAGGCAAACCCGAAATATTGAATTGTGTGCTTGGCGCACCTAAAGGGCGGCTGCGTAATGCCTTCAATGCGTACATTTGCTCGATATGCTGCGGCCACCAATAGTCGTGCCGTAGTACGACTGGTCAAAAACAAAAAGCCCAACCTTGTGAGTTGGGCTAAGTTGTTGATTTTACTGGTGGCGCATCCCTGATTCGAACAGGGGACCTGCGGATTATGATTCCGTCGCTCTAACCGGCTGAGCTAATGCGCCATTTTTGGACAGATTCGCCAAAGACGAAGATTCTAACATTTTTTGCCTGACTTCGCAGCGTGGCAACCCTCGCCCTATGTCAAAATAGCCACAAACAAGCCAACGCCCATTACAACACTCGAGACGCACCATGACTGAACCGATTTTGACCTTTTCTCACACCCCATCAGACGCAAAAATCAAGCTACCAGCTGGTGCCACGGACTCGCACGTGCATATTTTTGGTCCTGCCAGCAAGTTTCCGTACGCCGAATCGCGTGGCTTTACCCCCATTGACGCGCCCAAAGAAACCCTCTTCGCTCTACACAAAAAACTAGGTATTGACCGCTGCGTCATCGTCAACACCCTTTTACACGGCTATGACAACAGCGTAGTTGAAGACGCCATGCAGGCCGCCAAGGGGCGGTATCTGGGCGTTGCACTGGTACAAATCGACGTGAGCGACGCCGAGCTTAAGCGTTTGGCCAGCGTTGGTTTTAGAGGCCTGCGGTTTCACTTTATGCCCGGCTACAAGGTGCATGAAACCCCAGAGCAAATTATTGCCTTGACCAAGCGCCTTGAGCCGCTTGGGATGCACTTGCAGCTTCAACTGCACGCGCAATACGCCAAAGACCTCATGCCTCTGCTGAAGCAATCGGCCGTGCCAGTTGTGATGGATCACATGGGTCGAGTGGATGCCAATCTTGGGATCGATCACCCGCATTTTCAAGATTTTTGCCGGTTGTTAGAACTTCCTGGCTTTATGGTGAAGGTGAGCGGCATTGACCGCATCGATTCAAAGCCGCCCTATCAACAAGGCATCCCTTTTGCCAACTATTTAGTGCGCAACTACACCGACCGGTGTGTATGGGGTAGCGACTGGCCCCACCCTAACCACACCCACGTGCCAGATGATGGCGAACTGGTGAGCTCGTTAGCGGCAATTGCACCTAAACCCGATGTGCTGCACCAATTGATGGTAGATAACCCACAGCGTTTATATCGCTTTTCAGCTTAAGGATCAGAACATGTCAAACCGTCTTGAAGGAAAAATCGCCTTAATCATGGGCGCAGGTTCAGTGGGCCCTGGTTGGGGTAATGGTCGAGCGATCGCTACGCGCTTTGCTGAAGAAGGCGCCAAGATTTATGGTGTAGACC
>CALFXX010000031.1 GCA_937952975.1 uncultured Alcaligenaceae bacterium | reverse complement strand
ACGCTCTTGTTGAGTCATCTGATCCGTGCGCGCGCCGTGAAAAGAGATCACGCCCTCAGTGATTGGTACCAAATCAAGGATCGAGCGCACGAGGGTCGTCTTGCCCGAGCCGCTTTCACCAACAAGCGCTAGGGTTTCGCCGGGCTGAATCGTTAAACTTACTTGAGTCACGGCTTGAATATCTGGCCCGCGCTTAAACATACCTGCCCGCGAGCTAAATCGAATCGTCAACTCGGCGATTTCCAGCAATGGCTTTTTCAAGACCTCGTGACCGATCTGAGTTTGGCTAGACGCTATCATGCCAGCACACAAGCAACGCAATGTTGTGAATCAATTGCATGCAGCGTAACCGCCTCGGTTCGACACCGCTCTTGCGCGCGTTCGCAACGAGGCGCAAAAGCGCAGCCGCTTGGTCGAAATTTTAAATTAGGCACGGTGCCATGAATCGTTGGCAAAATTTTACGTGCGTGCTTCATGCTCGGAATTGACGCCATCAGACCCTGCGTATAGGGGTGGCGGGGCTGCGTCAAAACGTGTTGCAAAGGGCCACTTTCAACCACCTCACCCGCATACATCACCAACATATCATCGGCCATTTCGCTGACGACGGCTAAATTGTGACTAATTAACAGTAAGGCCATCCCCTCCTGCTGCTGCAACTCAAGCAACAAATCCAAAATTTGCGCCTCGATAGATACGTCTAAGGCAGTGGTTGGCTCATCTGCAATCAGTAAATCAGGCTTACACGCTAACGCCATCGCAATCATCACCCGTTGGCGCATCCCGCCAGAGAGTTGGTGCGGATAGGCGTCAACCCGTGAGTGCGGGTCTGCGATGCCGACTCGCCCAAGCAGTTCAATCGCCCGCACCCTTGCGGAGGCGCTTGAGGCACCTTCGTGAACAAGCAACATTTCAGCTAACTGCCGCCCGACCGTCATCACAGGATTCAGTGCCGTCATCGGCTCTTGGAAAACCATGGCAATGCGTGGTCCGCGTACGGCTTGCCATTGCTGAGTGGTTAAGTTGGTCAGATCCATCCCATCAAACACCACGCGACCCGACACGCTTGCCTCGTCGGGCAACAAGCCCATCAAAGCAAGTGCAGTCATTGACTTCCCACAACCGCTTTCACCCACGATACCGAGGGTACGACCGCGCTCAAGCTTAAACGAAACCTCTTTAAGAATCGTTGTCGCGCTTGTCTTTGAGCCCAGCGTCACCGACAAAGCGCTGACTTCGAGCAATGCATGCTTAGTGGTTAGGCTCAAGGTTTGACTCGCCAGTCTTCAACCCACAGCGTAAACAACCCCCAGCGCTTTTCATTGACGAGACCAGTCAACCACTTCGGAGAAATAAAAGCGACAGTTGGAAAATACAAAAAGATCTCGGGCAAATCGTCAGCGGTAATATCGAGAATACGCTTCCAGGCAGCGCGACGCACAGTCGGGTCAAGCGCAGCCCATGCGTCCATCAACGCAGCATCCATGGCCGGATTTTTGTACCCCATATAGTTCAAACCGGTCCAGTTGTTTTTTTCGGACGGAATTTGATCTGAATGATAATAAATATAGGGTACGGAGTCTAAGGGCGCATCGGTTTGAAATTCAACCAAGCCCTTAAACTGCCGACGTCGCAAGGTCTCGCCAAACATGACACGCGCGGGTTCGTTTTTAATCACGATCTCGATACCAAGCGCTTTTAACTGCGTCTGAATCACTTGCTCGACCAGTTCGCGTATCCGGTTACCCGAGGTTGAGACAAGATCGAGCGACAGTCTTTCGCCTTTTGCGTTGACAAGAATACCGTCAGCACCCGACCGAAAGCCAGCCTCAGCAAGCAAGGCGCGCGCTGCCTTGGGATCATAGGGATAGACCTTAATCGAGGAATCCCAGCCAAACTGCGTCGGGTGCTTAAAACTATCGGATACTTCAAATTTATTACCAAAAATTTTGCTTACGAGCGTCTTGCGATCGATACCCATTTGAATCGCTTGTCGAACTTTTTTTTCAGCAAGCAGCGGGTGGTCAAACTGCACAGCTAAGTGCTCATAGCTGGCTACCGACGGGACAAATGCCCAATCATACTTATCGCCCGAGGTTTTCATCATTGCTAGGTGCTGATCAAGCGTCAAACCGATATTTCCCGAGCCGACAGTATCCACAGCACCCGCAAGCAGATTGGCCTGCAACGCTGAAGTATTTTCAACCAACCGAAACGTGATTTTTTGAAAATATGGCTTCGTCCCTTTCCAATAGGGGTTCGGCACAACCGTCACCGACTCATTAGGACGAAACTCTGTGATGCGATAGGGCCCCATCCATAGACCAGGCTCTTCTGGCTTACGATTAAACAAAGACTTCTGGCCGTAATCGAGCGGGTTGGCTGCAGCTTTAAAAATGGGCCCTTCAATATGCTCTGCGAGCGGCGCAGGTGCCGAGCGATCAAAATCATAGCGAACGATTTTGAGTGTCACCTTGACATTCAGCGCATCAACCGCCTGAACGCTTTCTACAGTGGGTGGCACTGAGAATGCTTTTTCAACCTCAAAGCCAAAGACCACATCGTTGGCCGTGACAGGTTTGCCATCTGCCCAGAACAGATTGTCTTTCAGCGTAAAAAGAACCTCCATCCCCTCGGTGCCATCTGCACGCTTGACCACCTTAGCGCGTCCGTTGGCAATCGTTGGCACTTCAGTACACAGCTGACAAATCACTTCGCCGCTTGCAGCGAAGCCCGTCATGCCCCTGCGCGCCATCCCAAGAATCGTATCTTTTACGCTGGTGGTCGTAATGTTTGGGTGCAAATCTGAAGGAAACTGCACGATGCCAACAGTGAGTGCGTCGCGAGGCTGTGCTTGAGAAAGACTCGGCGTCATCCAGGCGAGCACGAAGCAAATACCCAAGAGCCTAAATAATCGACATGCGTTGATAAAACTAGTTTGCATCGTACATTCAACCTTTAACGGGTGATCGGAACAAGCTGAAACACAGCTTCAGCCACACTTGCTACATCCTCTTCAGTAAAAGCAAGCGGCACCGGTGTGTTGTTTAACCATAAATCGTAAAGATCACGGTAGTGACGGTCACCCGGAGACCCCCCTTGCCCAGGCCCCATTGAGGCGATGCCAGTGGGCCAATTACCAACGTCTACAACGGCCCGAAAACTTGATCCACCCGTTACATTCATATTCTCGATGGTTGGCCACCAACGCGCATACACCGTTGACCCATCACCCGCCGACCCACGACCTTTGACGGTTGCAAGCGCAGCTAAATTTGCGGGCAACTTTTTTTCGAGCGGATGCCGTAGGTGCACGTCATGCAATTGTCCCCACGTCGGTAGCTCTTGACCTGGTTGAGCCCAACCCTTTTCCGTCGCCAGCTTCGTGAGTTGACGACCTGCCCTGAATAAACAATCAATCAACAAACTATCGCGTGCGCGCAGCGGATTCGAACCAAAACGTTCATCCGGGTTTTGCAGCGCGGCAAGCGTCACATGCGGATGCACCACAGTGATGACATCTGAAATCGACGGGACAACCAAGAGTGGACGCACTTCGCGCTGCAAAAGCCCCCACCAGTATTCGTACAGCGCCGCCTCGCAAGACTCGGCCCTAATTTCGCAATCCCAGTGCACGAAACTCCATTGCATAGATACTTTTTGTGGATCGGCGCTGGCGCTTTGCGCGGCATGCAGCAGATCGATCAAGATCCGCGCACGGCTTGAATACACATCTTGCTGCAGCGCCCAGCTATCGCTCTGCGAATGTTTCGCTGTCATCGAAGACAAGCATTGCACGATCCGTTTATGGCGATCGTTGGCCGTCCATTCAAAACTGATGCGACGTTCTGCGACAGGCCAATCTGCGGGAAACGGCATTTGATTCGCACTGGCGATCCAGCCACGCTCTGGATTAAATTCGCCCGGCATATGATCAAGCGGCAAAATACCGTCCCATGGATAATCCCCCGCTGCGGGAACAGGTAGCAAACCATCATGGTTACGTCGCACGGGCACACGCCCAGCCGACTGCCAGCCAATGTTGCCGTCTATATCGGCGTACATGTAATTGGTGCCCCACACTGCATGACGAATCGCAGCGCGAAACTCACCCCAATTTTGAGCGAAGACCTTGGGCACATACTCGAGGTTGACCGACGCACCCGACTGCAGCCAAGCCGCACGCAAGACCACGGCCCTGCCCGCGTCCTCTGACACAACGGGTCCTAAGACCGTGAAGGCAAGCGTGACGGTCACGGGCGCCTGACCACGCACCTTAATTTCTTCGGTTACGCGTTCAATCGGCTCAGCTCCCTTAGGGCCACGGTACTGCGTACCGTCAGCTGAGACTTCAAGCACGTAAAGATCTTCTTGATCAATTTGAAAGTCAGTACGGCCGAAGGCGATCCGTTCGTTGTGACCAAACTGTACGCCGGGACGCCACACAGGCCCTGCCCCAATCACATTCAAACCCGGGGCCATCAAATGGGACACCATCCGCGGGCTCGGGATACTAAACGGCAGGTGCGGGTCATTGGCCAGCACGGGGCGACCCGTCGTTGTGAGTGCAGGTGAGATGACCCACGCATTGCTGCCGTTACGCGAATCGATATCCGGCTGAAAGATCTCGGCGAGTACGCTCGCGTCGAGGTGCGCAACGTGTTTAATCTTATCGAACGGAAGTAGCGCGACTCGATAGTTTAAGAGAGTTAAGTCTGCACGCGTCACCGTCGTTGGGTCAAAACCGTCAGGAATTACTAAAGGCCAAGCAGGCTCAAGCGGGTGGGCCAGTGCATCAGCGGCTAGCATGCCGCGACTCGCCAATAGCGCGCGTCGCACCTCACCCTGTATGTTGGGCGATGCCGACACACGCGCGCGCAACAAATCGTCTTTTTGCCACCTTGCTGGCAACATCCCCAAGGTTTTAAATTCGATGGGCAATAACTCGGCGTCTTGTAATACTTGATCAACACGCGCGTTCACGCCAGCCACAAAGGCCTCAGCAACCCCCTCCACACGGGGATCAAGCTTCTTCCATTCTTGATCAATGGGCCCGCGAAACGCGAGCAAACGCGCAACGTGATCGAAGGGGACAAAGGCGGAACCAAAAACTTCAGCCAGCGCACCCATCTGACGCCGATGGTTGAGATCGAGTTGCCACAAACGCAGGAGCGCAGCGCAATAACCTTGCCCAAAGAAGGCATCATTAATCGTTTGTGCTTGGATATGAGGGATACCCCACTGATCAATTGTGATCGAAATGGGTGCCGAAAGGCCTTGAACGTGATGGATCGTAGTCGAAGATATCGTCATGTCATCAATAAAATAGCGTTAAACGAATTAA
>CALFXX010000030.1 GCA_937952975.1 uncultured Alcaligenaceae bacterium | reverse complement strand
TGATAGGTCAGGTGTGGAAGCGCAGTAATGCGTTAAGCTAACTGATACTAATTGCCCGTGCGGCTTGATCCTATAACCCTACAGGTTAAGACCTGATTGTTGTAGTGTTTAAGTGTCGTTCAAATAAATTAAGGCGCAGTGAGATCTGCGGTGTTGTCAACACTGCTAATAGATCCCTGCACAAGTAACAATCCCAACGTAGTAATCGTTTGCCGCAGACTGGCTGATGTCGCAAGACATTGCCTGAGCGCGCGACACCACGATCGCCACTGAAAACAGAATTTGTTGTGCTTCTTCCAAGATTGGAATGGTTGAAATCATCCGAAGGCTTTGTGCGAACGCGCAAACCCCAAGGACTCAGCCGTTCAACAAGCTACGCTTGACGACCATAGCGAGGTGGTCCCACCCCTTCCCATCCCGAACAGGACCGTGAAACACCTTAGCGCCGATGATAGTGGATGTACATCTGTGAAAGTAGGACATCGTCAAGCTCTTACACCCCAAACCCCCAAGTGTCACAAGCACTTGGGGGTTTGTCTTTGTGCGGGCGCTTTGTGCGACATCGCGTTGACGAAGACAGCAGCAGCTAGAATACGCAAGGACTTCGGGCGCACTAGAAATCTAAACGACTATTTTTGCTGCTCTGAGTAATTCAGTGGTCTCGTAAAGAGGTAACCCCATAACGCCAGAGTAACTACCCTGCAGGTCTCGGACGAAACGAGCCGCAAAACCTTGAATGCCATAAGCACCAGCCTTGCCGAAACAATCATTCGTTTCGACGTACTGTACGATTTCTTCTTTGCTGAGTGGTTTGAAGCTAACAAGAGATGTTGATAAGCCGGAATACATACCGGTTTGATGAGCAAGGACAACTGCGGTGTACACAGTATGCGTTTGACCAGAGAGCTGCTCCAAAATTTCAATCGCGTTCCGTACATCAAGCGGCTTTCCAAGAATCGTGTCGCCGAGTGCAACGGTAGTATCCGCTGCGAGTATAGGAAGATTGACGTTTTGGTTGTTTTGGTTGGTTTGTGACAGGTGCTCGGCTGTACCTTGTGACAGCCATTGCTGGGCACGCTGCGCTTTTTCTAAGGCCGTACGTTGCACATAGGCCAGAGGCGGTTCGTTGGCTTTGCGTGGTTCATCTTCGCCCACAACCGGCGGCAGGCGCAACACGGTGTGTGGGATGCCGATTTGCTGCAGAAGTTCTTGACGTCGCGGGCTTTCTGAAGCGAGGTATAGAAGCGATTGAGTTGAAGGTGCCATGTTAGACCCGATGATACGGGTGGTTAACCAAAATTGACCAAGCTCTGTAGAGCTGCTCGATCAGTACCACTCGCACGAGCGGGTGTGGCATCGTCATCGAGGAGAGTCTAATTAATCCTGTGCAGGTTGCTTTAAGTGCTGGATCTAACCCGTCGGGGCCGCCAATTAACAGGGCAATTGGCTGACTGTTGTTTTGCCAGGTTTGCACCACCTGCGAAAACTTCTCTGTTGATAAGTCTTTGCCGTGTTCGTCTAAGGCAATTCGCACGGCCTGCTCAGGGATGGCGCCTTGGATCCTTTTGGCTTCAGCGGCCATTAACTGCGCGGCGGTTTTACCGCTAGTTCTGGGTTCTGGTTTGATCTCTTTTAGCTGCACTGACCAGTCGGCAGGTAGTCGCTTAGCGTAATCATCCCAAGCGGTGTCTACCCAAGCAGGCATTTTGGCGCCGACTGCAATGATCGTTATTTTCATGGCTGGACTAGTGCGCCGAGTGTCCGTCTGATCCGAAAAACCGGTGCACGCCTTGCGCGAACAGCGCGTTATCTGTTTGAGCGAGCAGGGCGCGACGAACGACTGGCACCACGCCGGCCTTCGGGCTCGTCGCGTGTTCCCATTGGGTCAAACGTTGTTTCAGTTGAAGCCACGGCTGGTCGAGTCGACTCGGGTGATAGCTTAAGGCGTACTGGCTTGCCTCCCCATACTTCTTCGAGGTTGTAATACGTACGAATCGCTGGCTGCATGATGTGAATCACGATGTCGCCGATATCGACGAGTACCCACTCGCCCGTGTCTTCGCCCTCGGTGGCAATGACAGGCACGCCCACGCTCCGTGACTTATCGGCCACGCTATTGGCCAACGCACGCGTTTGGCGATTTGAAGTTGCCGAGGCGATGACGACTCGATCAAACATGCTCGTCAGGTGTTCGGTATTGAAGACTTTGATATCTTGTGCTTTGACGTCTTCGAGTGCGTCGACCACTGCGCGTTGCAGTTTTTGAATATCCATATTGTTTTTTTATTTCCTGTCAGGCTGAGTGGTGCCGATAAAGGCCATGCTCGGTGATGTACTGGCCTACAGCCTCGGGGATGAGGTCGCAGGTTGAGTCGCCCCGAGCGATCCGCTGACGGATTTCGTTGGCAGAGACATCGAGTGGATCAAAGGGTAGATGCACAAGATGCCGATTGTTTTGGGTCATCCAAGCGGCTAGTGCTGTAGGTGCTGCAAGCCTTGAGCCGGGCCGCTGGGCAACTACGAGCTGTACTTTGCTTGCGATGACTGACCAGTCGCGCCAAGTACAGAAATTTTCAAGTTGATCGGCCCCAAGAATCCAAAAATATTCATGCCCTTGAGGCAACAATGCAAGTGTCTCAACAGTATAAGTGGGGCCCGTACGGTTAATTTCAATGGCATTAACCTGCAGACCGCTGGTTGTGCCGACTGCGAGCTTGATCATCGCCAAGCGGTGTGCTGGCGATGCTCCAAGTGGTGGGCGCTGCCAGGGTTGACCTGCTGGTATTAATTGCACCTCGTCAAGGGCCAACTCGGCAAGCGCCGTTTGAGCCAGCACCAAATGCGCGCTGTGCACGGGATCAAAGCTACCACCGAGTAAACCAATGCGCATCAGACCCAGTCTCGCGGGGTAAGGTATTGAGAAAGTGCCGCCTCAGGTGAGCCAGCTTGTGCCTGCCAGTTATAACGCCATGCAGCCATCGGCGGCATTGACAGCAAAATAGATTCGGTTCTACCACCAGACTGCAGCCCAAAAAGTGTGCCGCGATCAAATACTAGATTGAATTCTACATAACGTCCACGCCTGTAGGCCTGAAAGTCACGCTCGCGCTCGCCAAAGGGGTGAGAACGTCGTTTTTCGACCAAAGGCAGGTAGGCAGGGATAAAGGCATTGCCCACCGAACGCATGAGGGCAAAGGCCTGATCAAACCCCGGTTCACTTAAATCGTCAAAAAAGATACCACCTACACCGCGCGTTTCGTTGCGATGCTTTAGAAAAAAGTATTCGTCACACCATTTTTTATAGCGTGCGTAGGCACTCGGGTCGTGCGGGTCAAGCGCTGCTTGATTGACGCGATGAAAATGCCGCGCGTCGTCTTCAAACAGATAATAGGGCGTGAGATCCATACCCCCGCCAAACCAAAAAACATCGGCTTGACCAGACCCCTCAGGCGCTTTTGCCACAAACATTCGGACGTTCAAATGTGTGGTCGGGATGTAAGGGTTGCGTGGGTGCAGCACCATTGAAACGCCCATGGCCTCCCAAGGGCGACCAGCAACTTCAGGGCGATGTGCGGTGGCTGAAGGCGGTAAGGTTTTACCTTTGACATGGCTAAACAACACGCCAGCGCGCTCAAAGAGTTGTGCGCCTTCAATTAAGCGCGAAACGCCTCCGCCGCCTTCAGTGCGCGTCCACGCGTCTGTCAAGAATGGCTCGTCGCCCGCGCGCTCAAGCTCAGAGACGATGCCCGCTTGTAGACCTAAAAGATAGGCGCGCACAGCGGCGATATTATCTTCGGACACGACTGCGACAGGTGCGCCTGAGATAGGTGAGGCTGAGACAGGTGCGCCTGAGATAGGCACGACCGAAGCAGTCGACTGGCTCTCGGACGCGATCGCAGCACTTGCACTCGAGACAGTCGAAGTCAGGTGCACTGAGGAATCAGAAGGCGCTGAGGAGTCAGAAGGCACTGAGGATTGAGGTTCAGACACTGTTAGTTTTTTTCTAGGGCGCGCCAACCAATATCTGTGCGATATTGAGCGCCGTCAAAGTTGATCGATTTAACCACGTCGTAGGCGCGTTGCTGCGTGGCACGAACGTTATCAGCAAGGGCGGTGATACAGAGCACCCGGCCCCCGGATGTTTGCAGCTCGCCGTTTTTAAGCGCCGTGCCTGCATGAAATACTACACAGTCGGACTGCGCCTCAGGGATGCCCTGAATCGCATCACCCAAGCGCGGAGTCGAGGGGTAATTCGCACTCGCCATCACCACGCCAAGCGCTGTGCGAGGATCCCAATCAATCTCGGCTTGGTTCAAGGTTCCGGCAACGCCGTGTTCAAAGACGTCAAGCAAGTCACTACGAATGCGCATCAGGATCGGTTGCGTTTCAGGATCGCCCAAGCGGCAATTGAACTCAAGCACCTTGATTGGGCGTGTGATGTCGTCGCCATCGCCAATCATCAATCCAGCATACAAAAAGCCCGTGAACGGGATACCGTCAGCCTTCATCCCCTCAATTGTTGGGGTGATCACTTCGCGCATGACGCGAGCATGAATGGCAGCACTGACCACAGGTGCAGGTGAATACGCACCCATGCCACCCGTGTTGGGCCCTTGATCGGCGTCTTGCAGACGCTTGTGATCTTGACTGGTGGCCAGAGGCAAAATATGTTGACCATCGCACAAAATAATGAAACTAGCTTCTTCGCCGAGCAGGCATTCTTCAATGACGACGCGCGCCCCGGCTGCGCCGAGCGAACCATCGCCCAACATGGCATCGACTGCATCATGCGCTTCGTGTGCGGTGAGGGCAACAACAACCCCTTTGCCGGCTGCCAAGCCGTCAGCCTTAATCACAATCGGCGCACCTTGAGCATCAATGTAGGCGTGAGCTGCGACGGGATCCGTAAAGGTTTGGTATGTCGCCGTGGGGATCTGATGACGCACCATGAATGCTTTGGCAAAATCCTTTGAGCTTTCGAGCTGCGCCGCCGCACGTGTAGGACCAAATATTTTTAAGGCTCGCGCACGAAACGTATCGACCACACCCTGAGCAAGAGGCGCTTCAGGGCCAACAACAGTTAAGGCGATCCCTTCTTTTTTGACAAAGTCGGCCAAGGCCTCGGGGTCAGTCAGCGCAACGTTTGTGCAGCGTGCCATCGTTGCAGTGCCACCATTACCAGGTGCGACAAAAACGTGGTTGACGCGCGGGGATTGCAAGAGCTTCCAGGCCAAAGCGTGTTCGCGGCCACCAGAGCCAATGACTAACAGTTTCATTTGATTTAGCCCTGTTCGTCCATCGAGGCGTTGGTATAGACCTCTTGTACGTCATCCAAACTTTCAAGCGCGTCTAAAAGCTTTTGCATTTTGATCGCGTCGTCGCCTACCAGTTCAGTTTCGGTGTTGGGCTTCATGACGATGTCAGCCATTTCTGGGATCAGACCCGCTTTTTCAAAAGCGGTGCGAACAGCCGCAAAGCTTGTGGGCGGGCAAATGACCTCAATGACGCCTTCTTCGTCGGTGAGGACGTCATCGGCGCCAGCCTCAAGGGCCGCTTCCATGACGACGTCTTCAGAGGTACCGGGTGCAAAAACAAATTGACCGCAGTGTGTAAACATAAACGCCACTGAGCCTTCTTGCCCCATGTTGCCGCCATGTTTGGCGAAGGCGTGACGTACATCGGCAACAGTACGGGTCCGGTTATCTGTCATGCAATCGACCACCACCGCGACACCACCGATGCCGTAACCCTCATAGCGGATTTCGTCGTAGTTTGAGCCGTCGGCCCCGCCAACGCCCTTGGCAATCGCCCGTTGGACGTTGTCTTTTGGCATGTTGGCCGCATTGGCTTTATCCCAAACCATTCGCAAACGCGGATTGGCATCTGGGTCGGCGCCGCCAGCGCGCGCGGCAACGGTGATTTCGCGGATGATTTTGGTCCAGAGCTTTCCGCGCTTGGCATCCTGGCGACCTTTACGGTGCTGGATATTGGCCCATTTACTGTGTCCGGCCATGGTTTCCTGAAAATTGGCTACGATAAAGGTTCATTTTACCTTGGCAGCGGGATAAACTCTTGCCTTCGGGGTTCAAGCATCAGTTTTAGCCTCAAACGCGTTTTTTATACAGTCAGTCTCATTTTCAGGAGCACCCCATGAGCAATCTAGTGAAAGCCATTCAAATCGAAGAAAACGGTGGCCCCGAAGTTTTAAAGTTGGTCGAAATCGAAGTGCCTGCACCGGGCGAAAACGAGATCACCATTCGCCAGCATGCAGCGGGCTTGAACTTTATCGATATTTATTTTCGGACCGGGCTGTATAAAAGCGCCATGCCAACAGGCTTGGGCTTTGAGGGCGCAGGCGAAGTCATCGCTGTGGGTAAAAAGGCCGCCAAACGCTTTAAAAAGGGCGATCGCGTAGCGTACGGCCAAAGCCCAATCGGCGCCTATGCCCAGGCACGTAATGTGCCTGCCGCACAAGTCGTGCACCTGCCTAAAGGTATCAGCTACGAAGACGCCGCAGCCATGATGCTCAAAGGCCTCACGGTGCAATACCTGTTTCGCCAAACCTACCGTTTACAGGGTGGCGAAACCATCTTGTTTCATGCAGCAGCCGGCGGCGTGGGCTTGATTGCATGCCAATGGGCTAAAGCCTTGGGCGTGAAGCTGATTGGTACCGTGTCAAGCCCAGAAAAAGCCGCGCTGGCTAAGGCGCATGGTGCTTGGGCTGTGATCGACTACTCAAAAGAAAACGTCGTCGAGCGTGTGCTTGAATTGACCAAAGGTAAAAAAGTGCCCGTCGTCTATGACGGCGTTGGTAAAGACACTTGGATGACATCACTCGACTGCTTGCAGCCGCGTGGTTTGATGGTTAGCTATGGCAATGCTTCAGGCGCGGTTGATGGCGTGAACCTCGGCGTATTGGCTGCAAAAGGTTCGTTGTTTGTGACACGTCCTTCTTTGGCTGCGCACGTTGGTACGCCTGAAAAAATGCAAGCGGCCGCAGACGAGTTGTTTGATCTGGTCTTGAAAAAGAAAATCAAGATGCGTATCGACCAGCGTTATCCGCTTGAGCAAGCTGCTGAGGCACAAGCTGCGTTGGCTGCTCGCAAAACGACTGGCGCTACGATCTTTACTCTTGAGTAAAGCAAGCGGTTTGACGCGTTCGCTCAGACTCTAAGCTAAAACACATTGGGCGATAGTTTTGCGCAATGTGTATTGCTCAGAAAGTAAAAATCCCTCTCGCAGTGATGCGAGAGGGATTTTTTTGAGCAGGCTTCTTTGGTGCTTTGATCCTTTGATGCTTTGGTCTAAGAGAGGCGTGCTTTTTAGGACTTACGCTTTATTTTCAGTCTTTAAGCTTTTTCAGTCTTTAAGCTTTCGCTTCGTGGTGATAACGCGTCACACGTTCTACTTCATTTTTTGAGCCAAGTACCACGCTCACACGTTGGTGTAGCGCCGTTGGCTGGATATCCAAGATACGTTGCTCGCCATTGGTCGCCGCGCCGCCTGCCTGCTCAACTAACATGCTCATTGGGTTCGCTTCGTACATCAGGCGCAGTTTGCCTGGCTTGTTGGGTTCGCGTGAATCCCAAGGGTACATAAAGATACCGCCGCGCGTCAGCAAACGATGCACGTCCGCCACCATCGAGGCAATCCAGCGCATATTAAAGTCTTTGTCGCGCGCGCCTGTTTTGCCGGCCAGCAGCTCGTCGACGTACTTGCGAACGGGTGGAGCCCAGTGACGCATGTTCGACATGTTGATAGAAAACTCTTTGGTGTCTTCAGGGATCCGCATGTCTTCGCTCGTCATAATCCACGAGCCCATTTCGCGGTCGAGCGTGAAGCCCACCACGCCCTGACCAATGGTTAAGACCAACATGGTTTGAGGGCCGTACACTGCGTAGCCCGCTACGACTTGGGTGCTACCAGGTTGCAAGAAATCTTGCTCGGTGATTTCGCGTCCCGAGGCTGAAGCAGGTGCGCGCAGCACTGAAAAAATGGTACCGATAGAAACGTTGACATCAATGTTTGACGAGCCATCCAGTGGATCAAACAATAAGAGAAACTCACCCTTGGGATAACGGTTAGGGATCAGGTGGATGGTTTCCATTTCTTCAGAAGCCATCGCAGCCAAATGCCCACCCCATTCATTGGCCTCGAGCAACACTTCGTTGGACATAACGTCTAATTTCTTTTGTACTTCGCCCTGAACGTTTTCGCTTTCGAGGCTACCCAGGACGCCACCCAAGGCACCTTTGCTGACGGCATGGCTAATTGTTTTACAGGCGCGCGAGACAATTTCAATTAATAACCGCACCTCTGCGCTAAGTGCCTGGCTTGAGCGTTGCTGTTCAACAAGATATTGGGTAAGTGTTTTGCGTTTCATGTGGGATTTAATCAACGATATCAGGTCAGGGTTAACGGAATTAGGATCAAGGCAACGACGTCATCTGTGTGCCTGAGCTTATATCCAGCAGGGCTCGCACCGCAGATCATAATGCCAGCGCTTTTGAGACAATCTCAAGTGTATTACGCGATAACCCTTTGTGCGAGGCCACCCGCTGCAATTGGACGCGCATCTGTGCTTGCACGCTTGGTATAAAGCGCGCCCAATGATCAAAGGCACGGGCTAAGCGCGCCGCGATTTCAGGGTTGATGGCGTCGAGCGCTAGCACCTGCTCGGCCCAAAAGCGATACCCACTGCCGTCCTCGGCGTGCAGTCCGCTTGGGTTGCCGATACAAAACATAAAGATCACAGCACGCGCCCGATTGGGGTTGCGTAACGTGAAGGCAGGGTGCGCCATGAGCGCTTGTATCGTGGCAACGGTGGCCCTCGGTGAGGTGGCCTGAACACCAAACCACTTATCCACGACCAAAGCATCGTGCTGCCAGGTCTGGTAAAACTGGTCAATCACGCTCGCGGCCTCGGCGCCTGGCATCTCGTGGGCGATCGTTGAAAACGCTGCCATCCGATCGGTCATGTTTGTGGCGAGTTTGAATTGTTGCAACGCGAGGGCAGTTGTCTGTGCGCGCTGCTCTGGGCCTGACGCCTCTGCCCGTGTTAATAATGCCGCTGTACTTGCGTATTCGGTGTTTGTACCCGAGGACAGAGCGTCAGCACCTGCGACTAAATAGGACAAGGCTAGATTTTTTAAGGCACGCCGCCCAGCAGGTAGCGGGGCTGGCGAATAGTCTCCGGGCGTAGACTGCGTTTCATAAATAGAGTGCAGGGTCGTACGACAAGCCGCACCTAAGGCCACGCGTACGGCACGGCGGGCCACTGATATCGCCAGCGGATCCATCGGCGACATGCGCTCAGCCAGGGTTTTTTCAGCGGGCAAACTCAAGGCGCGTGCCCGAAAGCCCGAGTCAAGCGCCGGGTCAGTCAGGGTCGCGGCCCAGGCGCTCAACATGATTGCATCGACGTTGCCCGTATGGCCAGTCTGGCGCCAGCTTTGGGCCATCTTCAAAATTTGGCGTGTGGCAAGCTCTTGGCCTGCTTCCCAGCGCACAAAGGCGTTTGAGTCGTAAGCGCTTAGCAGTGCTAAGTCTTGATCGGCATAGGTGTAATCAATAATCACCGGGGCTGAAAAGTCGCGCAGTAACGACGGCACAGGCAAAGACGCGACGTCGTTGAGTACCCATGTCTGGCTGGTTTGCGTCAGTTCAAGTAAGACCTGTTCAGTTGTTTGACCGAGCAGCGTAAACGCTAAAGGTTTGCCCTGTTGATCGAGCAAGCCGATTTTGACAGGGATATGAAAAGGTCGTTTTTCAAGGCCCGTTTGCTTTTCGACACCCACCGGCGCGCACGTTTGCGAAAGGGTCAGGGTGCACTGCCTCAAGCCCTGATCGTAAGCGAGTGCAACCTGAACCCTGGGCGTACCAGCCTGTTGATACCAGCGTCTAAAAATATCTAGACTCAGGCTTTCGTGCATGGCGCCGTCTGGCTCTATGTGCCCTGACTCCGAGGAGGTATCTGCGTCTCGGCGCTGGTAGGCCCATTGCATGGCATCTACGAAATCATCGCAGGTGACAGCCTGGCCATCGTGGCGTCGAAAGTACTCATCCATACCCGCGCGAAACGCCTTTTCGCCAAGCAACGTATGCATCATGCGAATGACTTCTGCGCCTTTTTCATAGACGGTCGCGGTATAAAAATTACCAATTTCTTGGTAGCTTTCTGGGCGAATGGGGTGAGCCATCGGACCACTGTCTTCAGAAAACTGCGCCCCTCGTAAGGCGACCACATCATCAATGCGCTTAATCGCACGGGCGCTCGCGGCTGCACGGGGATCGAGCCCCTGCGCCATCATGTCAGCGGTAAATTCTTGATCGCGAAAGACCGTCAGCCCCTCTTTGAGGCTTAACTGAAACCAATCACGGCAGGTGACACGATTGCCAGTCCAGTTATGAAAATACTCATGGCCGATGACTGCCTCAATTGCCTGATAGTTGGCATCGGTCGCCGTGTTAGGGTCGGCCAGCACGTAGGCGGCATTGAAAACGTTTAAGCCTTTGTTTTCCATGGCGCCCATATTGAAGTCGCGCGCGGCCACAATCATGAAGCGATCGAGGTCTAGCTCTAGTCCAAAGCGTATTTCGTCCCAACGTAGTGATCGCTCAAGCGATTCGATTGCCCACGCGGTTTGTGCCTGGGTACCGGGGTCGCTATAGACTTGAAGCAAGACTTCGCGCCCGCTGGCTGTCTTAGTATGTTGTTCGCGGCAGTCGAACTCGCCAGCAACTAAGGCAAACAAGTAGCTCGGTTTGGCGAATGGGTCATGCCACTTAGCCTCGTGGCGCGTGTCGTGAAGTTTTTTTGTCGAGATCAGATTGCCATTTGAAAGCAAAAGTGGGTAGTCGTCTTGTTTTGCCCTGAGGGTGACCTCGTAGATGGACATGACGTCAGGGCGGTCGGCAAACCAGCATATTTTTCTAAAGCCCTGTGCCTCGCACTGAGTAAAAAGACTTTTGCCCGATACGTACAGACCTGCCATGCTGGTGTTGGTAACAGGCGAGCACGTACTTTCAATGACCAACGTTGCTTGATCCGGTACCCCGTGGATGGTGAGGGTTTCGTCTGTGAGTGTGTAGCGCGTGTGGTCGAGCAATTCGTCATTCAGATGCACGCTCACAAGCTTCAGGGCCTGACCATCCAGTACCAGATCAGCGCAAAAGGCTACGTCAGGCCGACGCAAGATGGTCAATTGCGCTTTGACAGAGGTCAGCTCTGCGGCTAGATCAAACTCAAGTGAAACGTTTGGAATCGAAAACGGAAAGGGCAGATAATCTTGCCGGCGAACGGTTAAACCGGTGTCTGTGCGCATGAGCGGGGTTCCAAATCTGTCTGACGCAGGCGTGAGCGTACGTGGTGTTTAGGGCCTGAGCGCCCATTGTAGGGTTGCGGCGAAGAAAAAACTTGCAATCTGCCCTATGATAAGTGGCTATTAGATTATTTAATTCAAAAATATTTTCGTGAGACTTCGACATGACACAACTTGAAGTGCGTCCCCTATCAAGGGCTGTGGGCGCCGAGATCTTGGGCATTAATTTGCTTGACCCGGTCAGCGACGCGCAAATTGCTGAAATTCGCAAGATTTGGTTACAGCACAGTGTTGTGTTTTTTCGTGAACAACCACTCGAGCCTGGGGCGTTTCAAGCATTTGCTCAGCGCTTCGGCGAGATTATTGAATACCCCTTTGTAAAAGGGCTGCCCGATTTTCCATTAATTGTGCCGGTCTTGAAGTTACCCCACGAAAAGCATAATTTTGGGGGTGTTTGGCATACCGACACAACGTATCTGCAAGAACCGCCGATGGCGACCATGCTGATTGCTCGCGAATTACCGCCCGTCGGCGGAGACACACTTTTTGCAAGCAATTACGCCGCTTTTGAGGGGCTTTCACCAGCCTTGAAAGACACCTTGCGCACGCTTAAGGGGGTCAATTCGTCGGCCAAAGCCGCTGTGACGCATTCGCGTGAAGATCGTTTAGCTGATTCTGCCACTGATAAAGGTCGTTCTGAACTGAACTCTGAGCACCCTGTTGTGCGTACGCATCCAGAAACGGGCCGCGAGGCGCTGTACGTTAATCCGGGCCACACCGTCCGTTTTGCTGGCTGGACCGAAGAAGAAAGTGCACCGCTTTTAAACTATTTATTTGAGCAACAGGTCAAGCCTGAATATACCTGCCGATTTGTTTGGCGGCCAGGTTCAATTGCTTTTTGGGATAATCGTTGCGCCTTGCATAATCCAATTAATGATTATCATGGGTACAAGCGATTGCTGCACCGCATTACTCTAAAAGGTGATAAACCGGCTTAATCTTGGTGGGTCCGTTGTTGGGTGCGATGGTTTTTATTCGTCGCATCCTTCTTTATATTTTTTGAGAAACTATTTATGTTTGGTGTTGATAAAAGAATGACACGTTATTTGTTAGCCATATTGGCCAGTGTTTGCGTACTCAACACCGCCCATGCCCAAGTGCCGCAGGCGTTGGTAGGTAAACAGATCAAGATTATTGTGCCGCAAACGGCCGGTGGGGCCTCAGACGCGATTGCTCGCATCATGGGTCAAGAGGTCTCTAAACGGTGGGGCATTCCGGCCGTGGTTGAAAATCGCCCCGGTGCGGGGGGCAATATTGGTAGCGATACTGTCGCTAAATCAACCCCTGATGGCACAACCTGGTTAATGAGTTATTCAGGAACGCACGCAATTAATCCGGCCCTGTATCAAAATATGCCCTTTGATACAGTTAAAGATTTGGTGCCTTTAGGCTCTTTGGCAACTTTGCCTTTTGTTTTAGTCGTGAGCCCAAGTTTGCCTGTTAATAATATTGCTGAATATGTAGCCTACGCAAAAGCAAACCCAGGAAAAATCAATATCGCATCGTCAGGTAATGGCTCAGTCGCCCATTTATTAGATACGATGTTTGACTCGGCAGCGGGCATTCAAACGACTCACGTCCCGTATAAGGGTATCGCACCGGCATTGACTGATGTGATGAGTGGTCAAGTGCAGGGTACGTTTGCTAGCGCGCCATCGGTGATGGGGCAGATTAAAAGCGGCGCCGTCAAAGCGCTGGCTGCCTCTGCCACAAAGCGTTCTGAGGCTTTGCCCGCCTTGCCAACCTTTGTCGAGGCGGGTTACCCAGCTTTAGGGCTTGACTCATGGTTTGCCTTTTTTGCACCAAGTGCGACGCCACTGACCTTACGTCAGCAGATTCATGCCGAGATCAATAAGATTTTGAGTGACCAGGCGGTGGTCGCCCAACTGGCCTCAAAAGGGGCTTCGACGATGCCGATGGATTTAGCCGGGTTTCAAAAAATTGTTGATAGCGATATTCAACAGTGGGGAAAAGCGGTGCGTGATTCGGGCGCGAAAATTGATTAATTGTAGCGATATTCATGCTAGCGACACCAAATTTGCTTGAGTGTCTGCGCGCGTTAAATCAGGTGCGCAAACTATAAAAATAAAGACGACCATTGAATGGGTCGGCTTTATTCTTTGATTTGTTTCTTTACTTTATTTCTTAGCTTTTTACTCTTTAGCAGGCATACCGCAGTGCAGCGATTAGATTAAAAACTGTTGACGCGGTTGGCCATTTTTTTCTGCCTCGACAACCCACAACGGTGCTTTACCGCGGCCAGTCCAGGTAGCTCCGCTGGCAGGATGGCGATACTTAGGCGCGACAGGCTTTTTGACGCTAGCAGCCTTGGCGCTTTTGGCAGGGCGACCGGCCTTGGCCGAGCTTTTGACCTTGCCGAAGGCCGCAGCCAGTTCTTCAGGTGAAATGTCGTACTCTTTCATTGTGCGCACAAGGTTATTAATAACTGGTTTACGACTTTTCGTCTGTAATACCTGTGCCTGCTTTTGCAGTTTTTCAATTTCTTTATTAATTTTTGCTTGAAGTGTTGCGTAATTTTGGCGCGCCATGATTATTACCTTTTTTAATAAACGTCTAATAATTAGTTTATACCTTTTTTATATTTTTTTCATTGTGGATACTACGTGAGTTAATTTATTTTCGTTGCCAGCTGCGAATAGTTAAACTGCCGTCAAGGGTGGTTGTATGATGAATAGCTGTGCTTAAATGCCTAAAAACCATCATTTAAATTTTGTCGAACCACTTTATCCGGAACCTCCATGAAAGCCCCTTTAAAAGTCGCTGCGATTCAAATGGTGTCCGCGGCCTCGTTAAATCAAAATCTCGATGCAGCAGCGCGATTAATCGCACAAGCAGCGCAAGATGGTGCGCAACTCGTTGGTTTACCTGAGTATTTTTGTTTATTTGGTCGTAAAGAGACTGACAAACTTGATATCGCCGAGCAACCAGGCGCGGGGCCGATTCAAACCTTTTTGTCAGAGAGCGCCCGCCAGCACAATATATGGTTGTCGTGCGGCAGTATGCCTTTAGTGTCTTCAGATCCCGCTCGCGTTTTAAATACGCAGTTAATTTTTGATCCAACCGGCAAGCAAATCGCACGTTACGACAAAATCCATTTATTTGGATTTACGCGTGGCACTGAAAGTTATGACGAATCGCGTGGCATTTTGGCGGGCGATGAGATTTGCCGGGTTGACACCCCAGTCATTCATTTAGGTTTGTCGATTTGCTACGACTTGCGGTTTCCTGAGTTATACCGCGCGCTTGGTGAGGTTGACCTGATTTTGGTGCCTTCGGCGTTTACCTACACGACGGGTCGAGCCCATTGGGAGACCCTTTTACGTGCAAGGGCAATCGAAAATCAATGTTATGTCCTGGCACCTGCACAGGGTGGTCACCATGAGAATGGTCGACGGACTTGGGGGCACTCGATTCTGATTGACCCCTGGGGAGATGTTTTATCTGTTTTGCCCGAGCATGAGGGGGTGGTAAGCGGTACGATAGACCCTGCGCGTTTAGCTGAGGTGCGGCAGTCTTTGCCAGCGCTCGCTCATCGCAAACTCTTTACTTAATCATAAGTTGATTCATGAAACTGACTGACCCTGCTATTGCCTCGCTTGCCACGGCGAAAAGTTTGCTGCTCGACCCATGGGGTTTGTCCGAAAACGACATGGCGCGTGCGATCGGCGAAATTTTTACGCATAAAGTTGATTACGCCGATTTGTATTTTCAGTACACGCGTAGCGAAGGTTGGAGCCTTGAAGAAGGTATCGTAAAAACAGGTAGTTTTTCAATCTCGCAAGGGGTTGGCGTGCGGGCCGTCGCGGGTGAAAAAACGGCGTTTGCTTATTCTGACACGCTGTCGCCCGAGGCCTTGTTGTCCTCGGCGCGTGCTGTGCGCAGCATTGCGCGTCAGGGTGCAGGCAAAACAAAAGTGCGTACCGGCGATGACCCGCGTCACGGCCAAAGTTTATATGCACCGATCGACCCGCTCTCAACAATGAGTGCTCCTGAAAAAGTGGGCTTACTCGAGCGCGTCGAAAAAATGGCGCGCGCACGCGATCCACATGTTGCTCAGGTAATGGCCAGCTTGGGCATGGAGTACGACGTCATCATGGTCGCGGGTAGCGACGGTCGCTTGGCCGCTGATGTGCGTCCGTTAGTGCGTTTGTCATTGACAGTTGTCGTTGAACGAAACGGCCGCCGTGAAACCGGTCATGCGGGCGGTGGTGGTCGTACGGGCCTGGGCTATTTTTCAGATGAAACGCTGACTCAATATGTTGAGCAGGCGGTTCATGAAGCCATGATTAATCTTGATGCGCAGGCAGCACCTGCTGGCGAGATGACCGTGGTGTTGGCAGCTGGTTGGCCCGGTATTTTGTTGCACGAGGCCGTTGGTCATGGACTTGAGGGCGACTTCAATCGCAAAGGCTCTAGCGTTTTTAGCGGTCGCATCGGTCAACGCGTCGCCTCAAAAGGTGTCACCGTGGTTGACGACGGCACGATCGAAGGACGCCGAGGCTCGTTGAATGTTGATGATGAGGGTAACCCCACACAACGCAATGTGTTGATCGAAGACGGAATTTTGCGCGGTTATATGCAAGACACGTTGAACTCGCGTTTAATGAAAACCGCAGCCACAGGCAACGGGCGGCGCGAGTCGTTCGCGCATTTGCCCATGCCTCGTATGACCAACACCTTCATGCTGTCGGGTAAAACACCTCCTGAAGAAATTATTGCTTCAGTCAAAAAAGGGATTTACGCCGCAAACTTTGGCGGTGGACAAGTTGACATCACGAGCGGCAAGTTTGTGTTTTCAACCTCTGAAGCTTACATGATTGAAAATGGCCGCATCACGCATCCTGTCAAAGGCGCCACCCTGATTGGTAGTGGCCCCGAAGCGATGAACCGCGTGAGCATGATCGGCAACAATATGAAGCTTGACAGCGGCGTTGGTACTTGCGGCAAAGAAGGCCAAAGCGTGCCGGTTGGAGTAGGGATGCCCACCATCAAGATGGAAGGCCTGACTGTCGGCGGCACTGCATAAGCACATTTCAGTCTTTAAGTTTGTAGTCCTTGTCGAGTTCTGTAATGAGTTGAACTGAGTGAGTTGCACTAAGTGATTTGAAGCTTAGTATGTTGCAATGAGTGAGTTGAACCTCTTTGGCGGCGCGCAGTTGTTGGAAACTTTTTGAATTTACTGTTTAATTTTTTTTGTATCAGGAGTACGTTTTGTCACACAATACCGATGATTTGCGCATTCGCGAGATCAAAGAACTTGCGCCACCTTCGCACACGATGCGAGAGCACCCCATCACACCCGAGGTGTCCTCGATCGTTTTCGAGTCGCGTCAGGCGATTCATCGTATTTTGCACGGCATGGACGACCGCTTGGTCGTTGTGATTGGTCCGTGTTCGATTCACGATACTGCGGCGGCCCTGGACTATGCCAAGCGCCTGAAGGCCGAGCGCGATCGCTTTAAAGGCGAACTCGAAGTTGTGATGCGCGTGTATTTTGAAAAGCCACGCACCACAGTGGGCTGGAAAGGTCTGATCAACGACCCCGATATGGATGGTAGCTTTAATATCAACAAGGGTTTGAAAATCGCGCGCGGGTTGCTGCTTGAGATCAATCAGATGGGGTTGCCGGCTGGTTGCGAATTCCTCGACATGATTACGCCGCAATACATTGCCGATTTGGTTGCCTGGGGTGCGATTGGCGCCCGAACAACTGAAAGCCAGGTGCATCGTGAATTGGCCTCAGGTTTGTCGTGTCCGGTGGGTTTTAAAAATGGCACGGATGGCAACGTCAAGATTGCAGTCGACGCCATGAAGGCGGCTTCATCACCTCATCATTTCTTGTCAGTGACCAAAGGTGGGCACTCGGCAATTGTGTCCACCTCAGGCAACGAAGACTGCCATGTGATTTTGCGTGGTGGTAAAGCGCCTAATTACGACGCGGCCAGTGTGCAGGCCGCTTGTGCTGAGATGGCTAAAGCCGGTCTTGCTCAGCGCATCATGGTTGACGCCAGCCACGCGAACAGCAATAAAAAACCAGAAAACCAACCCGTGGTTTGTGATGAAGTCGCTGTACAAATCGCTCAAGGCGAGGCTCGGATTTTTGGCTTGATGGTTGAAAGTAATCTGGTGGCGGGCCGTCAGGATATCGTTGAAGGTCAAACACTCGTCTACGGCCAAAGCGTGACCGATGGTTGCATCGATTGGCAAAGTTCAGTCGGTGTTCTTGAACGCTTAGCCGAATCCGTGCGCGCCCGTCGTCGCACTGTGTTGACCACAGGAAAATAAACACGAACGAAGCGGCTGCACGCACGACGTGCGCCGCTGCACAGTCCTATCTTGACGAGATTGAACGCATGAATGCTTTGCATACGGCACAAACCCTCCGGCGCCCCTTGCCCGCTGAGATGATTACGGCGCTTAAGGGGCAATTTGCCGAGCGCTTTTCAATGGCGAACGCGGTGCGTGATCATCACGGCTCAGATGAGTCACCTTTTCCGACGATGCTGCCCGATGGCGTTGTGTTTGCGCAAAGTACAGAAGAAGTTGTCGCTGTCGTTAAATTGTGTGCACAACACAATATCCCTTTGATTCCTTATGGTGCAGGGTCGTCGCTTGAGGGGCACATTCTGGCGATTCAGGGCGGTATTAGTCTTGACCTGACCGCCATGAATAAAATCGTGTCCTTAAATGCTGAAGATCAAACGGTCACTGTTCAGGCGGGTCTGACGCGTAAACAACTCAACGAACAGATCCGTGATACCGGTTTGTTTTTTCCGATCGACCCGGGCGCCGATGCCTCGCTTGGCGGGATGTCAGCCACGCGTGCCTCGGGCACGAACGCCGTGCGCTACGGCACGATGCGCGAAAACGTGGTCTCGTTGACTGTGGTGACTGCCGACGGTAAGGTGATTCGTACCGCCCGACGTGCGCGCAAGTCTTCAGCCGGCTACGACTTGACTCGTATTTTTGTGGGTAGCGAGGGCACGCTTGGTGTGATCACCGAAGTGACGGTTAAGTTATACCCTCAACCTGAAGCGGTCTCTGCAGCGGTCTGTAATTTTTCGACTGTGCATGAGGCTGTGCAATGCGTCATTCAAACGATTCAGATGGGCGTGCCGATTGCCCGCGTTGAACTGATGGATGCCTCTGCGGTCATGGCAGGTAACCGCTATAGCAAACTGACGCTGCGCGAAACACCTTTGCTGTTGTTTGAATTTCACGGCTCAGAGGCTAGTGTCAAAGAGCAGGCGCAAACGGTGCAAGAGTTAGCAAAAGAGTGTGGAGGGATGGATTTTGAATGGGCCGAACGCCCCGAAGACCGCAACCGACTCTGGACCGCACGCCACAACGCTTACTTTGCGGGCTTGCAGTTGCGACCTGGCTGCCGCTCAAACACGACTGACGTGTGCGTACCCTTGTCGCGGTTGGCCGAAAGTATTGATCTGGCAACGCAAGAGTTGGCGAAGGCTAGCTTTCCGAGCACCATCGTCGGCCACGTCGGCGATGGCAACTTCCACGTGCTGATGTTGCTTGATCCCGAGAGCCAAGCCGAGTGGGATGAATCGGAAAGAATTAATCATGCGCTGGTCATGCAGGCCATTGAGGCAGACGGTACCTGTACCGGCGAGCATGGTATTGGTTTACACAAGATGCAGTTTATGGCGCACGAGCACGGCGAAGATGCCCTAGATTTAATGCGGTCATTGAAGGCTGCTTTTGATCCAAACAATATACTGAACCCTGGAAAAATGCTTGAGCCTAGGGCTTAGATATTCAAGGGTTGATTTTCTTCTTGCCCCAAGCGGCGAGTTTTCGCGGAGAGTTTGATGAACGCGGTTTCTGAGCAAACAGTCTTAGCCATGGCAGCGCCAGAGGCTGCGGTCGTCGTCAAGGCGCTCTTGCAGGTCTTGCCCGCCCATTGTGTGCTGAGCCGAACAGAAGATACACGCCCTTACGAGTGCGATGGGTTGTCGTTATATCGCTCTGTACCAATGGCCGTTGTGCTGCCCGAGACCGAAGCTCAGGTGCAGGCTGTGCTGATCAAGTGTAAAAAATTGAAGGTGCCGGTGGTTGCGCGAGGTGCCGGTACAGGTTTGTCGGGCGGTGCGATGCCGCACGCTCAGGGCGTTTTGCTTGGCCTGGCAAAATTCAACCGTATTAAACACATTGATCCTGAGGCCGCGATTGCGGTCGTTGAGCCAGGTGTGCGCAACCTTGCGGTATCCGAGGCCGTGAGCTCCTTTGGTTTGTATTACGCACCTGATCCCTCCAGCCAGATCGCCTGTTCAATTGGCGGTAACGTGGCTGAGAACTCAGGTGGCGTCCATTGCCTGAAGTACGGCCTGACTGTGCACAACGTCTTGAAAGTGCGCATGGTCAGTATGAGCGGCGAAATCATCGAGCTTGGTTCGCTGGCGCCAGATAGTGCAGGGCCCGAACTGTTATCTGTATTTGTTGGCTCTGAGGGTATGCTGGGCGTCGTGACTGAAGTGACCTTGCGCTTAACGCCTAAGCCTGCGGTCGCTCGGGTCATTATGGCAAGCTTTGATGATGTCGAAAAAGCCGGTCAGGCTGTTGCGCAAATCATCGCCGCTGGCATCATCCCTGCAGGCCTTGAGATGATGGATAAGCAAGCGACTCAAATGGTCGAGCCCTTTGTGAAAGCCGGTTACGACACCGAGGCCGCGGCGATCTTGCTGTGTGAATCAGATGGCACAGTGGATGAAGTCGCTGACGAAATTATCCGAATGCAACAAGTATTTGAAAAAGCTGGTGCGACGCGCTTGCAAGTCTCGCAAACCGAGGCAGAGCGTTTGCGGTTTTGGGCCGGACGTAAAAATGCCTTTCCGGCTGCGGGTCGTGTCTCACCAGATTATTACTGTATGGATGGCACCATTCCGCGTCGCCAGTTGGGTCGCGTATTAAATGCGATTCAAGACATGGAAAAACAATTCAACATGCGTTGCGCTAACGTGTTTCACGCTGGCGACGGCAACTTGCATCCGTTGATTTTGTTTGATTCAAATTTCCCGGATGAAGTGCGTCGCGCCGAAGACTTCGGGGCCGCTATTCTTGAACTGTGTGTCGAGGTGGGGGGTACCATCACCGGCGAGCACGGTGTAGGCATGGAAAAAATCAACCAGATGTGTGTGCAGTTTTCACGCGAAGAGCTTGACGCTTTTACAGCTGTTAAGCGTGCCTTCGATCCTGACGGCTTGTTGAATCCTGAAAAAGTTATCCCCACACTGAGGCGTTGCGCTGAGTACGGCAAGATGCATGTGCACGGCGGCGCGTTGGCGTTTCCTGAGCTTCCTCGCTTTTAGGTCATTATGGATCACGTCATCGCCCAGTTACGCGAGCAAGTGCTCGATGCCGCACGGCAACAGCACACCATCGCCATCGAAGGTGGTGGCACCAAAAGCTTTTACGGTAATCGCGCGCCACGGGCTGCGAGCGCTAGTGTTGCACTTCAGCTTAGTGCTTTGCGTGGCATCGTGAATTATGAACCAACAGAGCTCGTGGTGACAGCTTGGGCTGGCACACCGCTGCAAGAGGTGATTGACGCGCTTGCTGCTTCATCGCAAGTCCTTGCTTTTGATCCGCCTGCGTTTGGCGCACAGGCCACGCTGGGTGGTTGCGTGGCCGCTGGTCTCTCGGGGCCCGGTCGTTATGCAGCGGGCCCGGTCAAAGACTATGTGCTTGGCACGCAGTTACTCACCGCGAGCGGGCAAGTCCTGAAATTTGGTGGTGAGGTCATGAAAAATGTGGCAGGCTATGACGTCTCGCGCTTGCTTGTGGGCTCGATGGGCATGTTTGGCGCACTCACACAGGTATCTGTGAAGGTTGCACCCAAGCCTCAAGAAGTTTGCACACTTGAATTTGATCTAGATGAAGCCAGCGCGTTGGCGCTGTGCCATAGCTGGCGCGCTCAGCCCCTGCCGATTTCAGCGACGGCCTGGCAGGCAACAGGGGGGCAAGCTGGTTGCCTAAGCGTGCGCTTGGCTGGTGCCGGCGCAGCCCTTAAAACTGCCAAGCAAAAGATGGGTGGCCAGCTAGTGCCCGAGGTGCAGGCGGCTGAGTATTGGGCTGCGTTGCGCGAGCAGAAGCTTGCTTTCTTTGACACGCCCACGCTGTGGCGCTTGGCGGTGGCGCCTGGTACACCCGCGTTGAATATTGGCCCGACATTGATCGAGTGGGGTGGCGGTCAACGCTGGGTCGCTGCAGACCTTGAGGTGACCACCGTGAGGCGTATCGCCGAGCAAGCCGGTGGCCACGCCACCTTGTTTCGTGTGCCCACTCAGCATGCCATTCTCGAGCAAGGTGTCTTTCATCCCTTGGCGAGCGGTGTTCTAGAGGTTGTTAAACGACTCAAACACGAATTTGATCCACAGGGGTTATTCAACCCCGGCCGCCTAGTACACGGACTCTGACGAGACAACGATGCAGACAAATCTTGCCGATTGGGCGCGCGTTTCTGAGCTTGGCAAAGAGGCCGACGATATTTTGCGTCGTTGCGTGCATTGCGGTTTTTGTACGGCCACCTGCCCAACCTATCAAGTGCTGGGCGATGAACTCGATAGTCCGCGCGGCCGTATCTATTTGATTAAGGAGCTTCTCGAAGGTCAAGAACCCACTCAGGCGACTCAGTTACACCTTGATCGTTGTCTGACTTGCCGCAATTGCGAAACGACTTGTCCGTCAGGTGTTGAGTACGGTCATTTGATCGATATCGGTCGCAAAATCGTTGAAGAAAAAGTGCCTCGCCCGTTATCGCAGCGGCTACAACGGGCTGCGTTACGAAAGGGCTTGAACTCATCCCTGTTTGCACCGGCCTATAAGGTGGGCCAAGCCGTACGCGGTTTGTTACCTGCCAGTCTTCAGAAAAAAGTCATGCAAGTCCGCCCAACTGGTGTGCGTCCCGATACGAGTCGCCACGCCAAGCAGGTGCTGTTGTTAACGGGTTGCGTCCAGCCCACGATGATGCCAACCATTGATGCTGCCACAATTCGCGTGCTGGATCGCTTAGGGATTGGTACGCGAGTGGCGCAAGGTGGGGGCTGTTGCGGTGCCCTCAATTTTCATTTAGATGATCATGAGGCTGCGCGCGCGCAGATGCGCTCAAATATTGATGCGTGGCTGCCGTTGATTGAGGCTGGCAACGTTGAGGCGATTGTGATGAACGCCTCGGGTTGTGGTGCGATGGTAGTTGAGTACGCCCACCATTTGCGGCACGATCCTGTTTACGCTGCCAAGGCGCAAAAAGTTGTGGCACGTGTGCGTGATATCGCAGAGGTTGTTGCGCCTTATGCTGACGCGCTCGCCGCTCAAATGGATCCAACTCGTTTGCCGCAGCGGCCAACGTTTCATCCTCCCTGTACGCTGCAGCACTGGCAGGGTTTACGTCCCTTAAGCGAAACCTTGTTCGCAAAGCTAGGGCTGGCCTTGCAACCTTTTACAGAGTCCCATCTTTGCTGCGGCTCTGCGGGTGCCTATTCAGTGTTACAGCCTGACATTTCAACGGCACTGCGTGATCGTAAATTGTCTCACTTGAGTCAGTCAAAACCGGATGTGGTGCTGTCCTCGAATATTGGCTGTATCGGACACTTACAAAGCGGTACAGAAATCGCCGTGCGGCACTGGGTCGAAGTGGTTGACGCTGCGCTTTTGTAACGGCAATAAGCGCAAAGTGGGGGCAAATAGAGCAGTTTTTTGCGCAAATCGTCTAAGTCAAGAAGTTAGTTGGTATTCTGATAAGAGTCCCTTAATCCTAACGTCGAGTGCTATGTCAGTAAGTTTAAATGCGACAGCTGTATTCCGAGATCACTCTGAAGTAGATGATCATGGTCTTCGCTCTGCGTATTATGCAAGGCTGTTGGCAACTCGCTTGCGCACCATGGGGCAGTATGCCGAGCAACTGACAGACGCATGGATCGACTTGCTCTGTCAGGCGGCGCCGTTGCACGACATCGGCAAGGTCACCATTCCAGACCATATTCTGCTGAAAGATGGCAAGCTGAGCGACGCAGATTGGGGGGTTGTGCAAACCCATGCCAAGATGGGCGCAGCGATTCTAACGACGACGGCAACGCATATTGGGAATGATTGCGAAGTTTTGCGCCTGGCCATCGATATCGCGGGCTCGCATCACGAAAAATGGGATGGCACCGGTTACCCTCTCAGGCTCAAGGGCGAGCAAATTCCCTTGGCTGCGCGGATTGTTTCACTCGTTGATATGTACGATGCCTTAGTGTCTTTTAGAGCTTATAAACGCAGTTGGTCGCACCGCGAAGCGTCTGAAGAGATCGTCCGTCATCGCGATCATTCATTTGAGTCGGTTTTGGTCGATGCCTTTTTAGCAGAGTCCGAGGCGATTGAAAAATTTTCGGCCCAACATAGCGCGAAATCAATGGCTGGTCGGCCTTGGTTAAAAGGCGGCGCGATTCCGTATGAGAACTCGCCAGTGCAGCAAACGCTTGTGCGCTTTGAAGAACGGTTTGAGCAACTCTTTAGAAATTCGCCCATTGGCCTGGCGATGGTCGATGAGAGTAGCGGTCGGTTTTTTGAGGTGAATCAAGCGCTACTGACATGGACGGGGTACTCACGGCAAGATTTTTTGGCTTTGACTTTTTGGGATCTGACGCCAAAAGAGTACGAGGCGCAAGAACTGCAGCAACTCGAGGATTTAAAGCGAGAGGGCCGGTTTGGTCCGAATCAAAAAGAATATATTCGCCGCGATGGCAGTCGGTTTCCGATTCGAATCAGCGGCTTTAAGTTAATCGACGTCAATGGTCAGCCCGCTGTGTGGGGCATGATCGAGAACTTAAGCGAGCACCTTGAACGCATCAAGCTCGAGAAGAAACTCGCTGATAACGTTGGGCAACTTAAGACGTTGGTGCATGCCATCCCAGATGTCGTGTGGTTTAAAGATACTGAAGAGCGGTTTCAGTTTTGTAATGCACGCTTTGAGGCGTACTTTGGTGCGACCGAAGAGCAAATCGTTGGGCAAAAGGCTAGTGTCTTTGTTGATCACGACCGAGCGCAAATGTTTCGGATGGGCGATCAGCTCGCCATCGAACAAGGCACGTCATATATTTCAGAAGAGTGGGTGACCTTCGCGAGCGACGGGCATAAAGAGTTGCTCGAAGTCACAAAAAGCCCTGTTTATTCTGAAGACGGTAAGCTCTTGGGTGTTTTAGGGATCGGTCGTGATGTCAGTCGCCGCAGGCAGCTTGAAGAGCAGACCAAAGATCGTGCCTTTTTTGATGGTCTGACAAAGCTACCCAATCGGTATTTGCTTGAAGACAGACTCAAGATTGCAATGAACAACAGTAAGCGTAATTCGAGCTATTGCGCACTGCTGTTTATGGATTTGGATTCTTTTAAAGGACTGAATGATCAGCATGGACATGTCTTGGGCGACGTTGTCCTGCGCGAGGCCGCCTCGCGCCTGCTGGGTTGCGTGCGTGAGGTCGACACCGTTGCGCGTTTTGGTGGCGATGAATTTGTGGTGGTGTTGAATCAACTTCACAACGATCTTGATTACTCAATCGAAACCGCTCGGCGCATCGCTGAAAAAATGCGTGTAGCCCTGGCCTTGCCTTATGCGCTGAGTCGATCTGCGAGTGAGAACGCACCCGAGATGAAACGTGCGAACCGCAAAGAGCGCCACCCCTCAGAGGACGCTGAAATTTTGTACCAAGGCGGAACAAGCATCGGAGTCGTGATGTTTTTAGGCGACGCCACCACGCAGCTAGAGTTATTTGCGCAAGCCGATACGGCGATGTACCAAGCAAAAAAATCTGGCGGTAATAAGGTGTGCTTTGTCGTTGACAATCAGAGCAGCCTCAGCCTAGTGGCTGAGGCCTGAGGTTTTTGGCTAAGCGTTCTCAACCGCCTTAACCATATCCTCGATCACCTTCTTCGCATCACCGAACACCATCATGGTTTTGTCCATGTAGAAGAGTTCATTATCCAGGCCGGCATAGCCAGAAGCCATTGAGCGCTTATTCACGATGATGGTTTTGGCTTTGTAGGCTTCTAAAATTGGCATGCCAGCGATCGGTGATTTGGGGTCATTTTTTGCAGCAGGATTGACCACGTCGTTAGCACCCAACACCAACACCACATCGGTTTGCGCAAATTCGCTGTTGATGTCTTCCATCTCAAACACTTGATCGTAAGGGACTTCAGCTTCAGCCAACAGCACATTCATGTGACCAGGCATACGACCAGCTACCGGGTGAATCGCGTACTTCACGATCACGCCGTGTTCGGTGAGTTTTTCAGCCAGTTCTTTCAAGGCATGCTGAGCACGCGCCACCGCCAAGCCATAGCCCGGAACGATCGTGACAGTTTCGGCGTTGGTCAGCAAAAAGGCCGCATCGTCTGAGCTGCCAGAGCGCACGTTGCGCTGCTCTTGACTGCCCGCCGCAGCGCCACTGTCGCTAGTGCCGCCAAAGCCACCCAGGATCACGTTAAAGAACGAGCGGTTCATGGCCTTACACATGATGTAAGACAGGATTGCACCTGAAGACCCTACTAGCGAACCCGCAATAATCAGCATCGGGTTGTTCAGCGAAAAGCCAATCCCTGCCGCAGCCCAACCCGAATAACTATTGAGCATCGACACCACAACAGGCATATCAGCGCCGCCAATTGGGATGATGATCAGCACGCCCAGCACAAAAGCGATCACGGTCATGATGATGAAAGGTGTCCAGCTTTGGGTGGCCATAAACCAGGCGCCGCAGCCCAGCATCACAAGGGCTAACGCCAAGTTAACCATGTGTTGCCCCGGAAACGACACCGGCGCCCCCTGAAACAACCTGAACTTGTATTTGCCTGACAACTTACCAAACGCAATCACCGAACCAGAGAAAGTGATTGCGCCAACAAACGTGCCAATAAATAACTCAAGGCGGTTGCCTACTGGGATCGGTTCGCCAGCTTTAGCCACCACATTAAAGGCTTGTGGTTCAGCAACAATCGCCACCGCGATGGCCACGGCCGCTAAACCAATCATGCTGTGCATGAAGGCAACCAGCTCAGGCATCTTGGTCATCTCGACACGCTTGGCCATGACAGTGCCAACGGTGCCGCCGATTAGCAAGCCTAGCAAGACCCAACCTAAGCCGCTGACGGCGTGGGTTTCGCGCGCCAAGCCAACGATCAGCGCCGCCGTGGTCAACACGGCGATTACCATGCCGATCATGCCAAAGGCATTGCCCAGGCGTGAAGTGGTGGGGTGAGATAAGCCCTTAAGCGCCTGGATAAAACAGACCGAGGCAACGAGATACAACAGCGTGACAACGTTGATCGAAATCATGCTTTGCCCCCAGTTGTGTGAGCGTCATCTGCTTTTGCTTTAGGCGCTTTTTTCTTGAACATTTCAAGCATGCGGCGTGTGACCAAGAAGCCACCAAACACGTTGACAGCAGCAAGCGCCACAGCAAACACACCCATACCACGGGCTAAGCCTCCCTCGGTCAGCGCGGCTGCGAGCATCGCGCCCACAATCACAATCGCCGAGATCGCGTTTGTGACCGCCATCAAGGGCGTGTGCAGCGCAGGGGTGACGTTCCAGACTACGTGGTAACCCACATAAATAGCCAGAACAAAAATAATCAGATTGATAAGGGTGGGGCTGATCGCTTCCATTATTTCTTCCGTAAGTTTTGGCCGCCTTCGCAGACCAGGCAGGCTTGAACAATATCGTCATCACGCGCAATGGCGAGCTTGCCTTCTTTATCGATAATGAGCTTTAAGAAGTCGAGCAAATTGCGTGCATATAAGGCCGAGGCATCTGTGGCAACCATACCTGGCAGGTTGGTCAGGCCAACTAACGTGACACCATTTTCTTGTACCACTTGGCCTTTTTGCGATAAGGGGCAGTTGCCACCTCGCTCAACAGCCAAGTCGATAATGACCGAGCCGGGCTTCATGGCGCGGACCGTTTCGGCTGAAATCAGGGTCGGGGCTGGGCGGCCAGGGATCAACGCTGTGGCAATGACCAAATCGGCTTGTTTGCAGCGCTCTGATACTAAGACGGCCTGACGCGCCATCCAGCTTGCGGGCATGGGCCGGGCATAGCCGCCGACGCCTTGTGCGATTTCTCGCTCTTCGTCAGTTTCAAAGGGGACGTCGATAAACTTTGCACCCAACGACTCAACTTGTTCTTTAGCGGCGGGGCGTACGTCAGAAGCCTCTACCACGGCGCCTAAGCGCTTGGCCGTTGCGATCGCTTGTAAGCCAGCAACGCCCGTACCCAGAATGACGACGCGCGCGGCTTTGATGGTGCCGGCAGCCGTCATCATCATCGGAAACATGCGCCCGTAATAGTGCGCGCCCAGCAACACGGCTTTGTAGCCTGCGAGGTTGGCTTGTGAGGACAGCACATCTAAGCTCTGCGCGCGCGTGGTGCGTGGTGCCGCCTCAAGAGCAAAGGCGGTCAGCCCAGCCTGCGCCATGGCGTCAAGGCCTTCGGCGTCAAACGGGTCAAGCATGCCAGCTAATGCAGTGCCAGCCTTGATCTGTGTGAGTTCAGTCGTGCTTGGCGCCCGTACTTTGAGGATCAGTTCGGCACCAAAGGCCTGAGCGGCATCGGTAATTGTGGCGCCTGCCTGCTCGTAGGCCTCGTTGCCGAAATGTGCGGCTAAGCCGGCATCACGTTCAACCAATACCTGATGGCCTGCAGCCACGTACTTTTTGACCGTTTCTGGTGTGGCCGAAACTCGAGTCTCGCTATCGCGGGTCTCGCGCGGGATTCCAATGCGCATCGACTTCTCCGAAGGTAATCTCATTAATGCCGCAGTTTACCTGTTTTGACTCCTAGGATTGTTATTTCCCTAGCGAGAAAGTGCTTAGTCTTGCGAGAGGGCTCAATTTTTTTGAAAAGATAGACTTTAGCGAAGCGACTACAATTTGGTGATATGAATTCTTTAGCGCCTGTGCACCCTAATGGGGCAAAAAAACGAGTCGTCGTCGGCATGTCTGGCGGCGTTGACTCGTCTGTCACCGCTTGGTTACTGAAAGAACAAGGCTATGAGGTGATCGGTCTTTTCATGAAAAACTGGGAAGACGATGACGATTCTGAGTACTGCTCAACCCGGCAAGACTGGCTAGACGCCGCTAGCGTGGCGGATGTGGTGGGTGTGGATATCGAGGCCGTAAACTTTGCGGCCGAATACAAAGATCGTGTGTTTGCCGATTTTTTGCGTGAGTATTCTGCTGGCCGTACGCCTAATCCTGACGTCTTATGTAATGCCGAAATTAAATTCAAAGCCTTTTTAGATTACGCAATGACCTTGGGTGCCGATCACATTGCCACCGGGCACTATGCCCGGGTGCGTGCGGTGCAAGGGCCAAACGGGCCGCGTTACCAGTTATTAAAGGCGCTTGATCACACCAAAGACCAAAGTTATTTTCTACATCGGTTAAACCAAGCGCAGTTATCGCAGACTTTGTTTCCCTTGGGCGACATCACCAAAGATGAAGTACGTCGAATTGCGCACAAAATTGGCTTGCCCAATGCGGCTAAAAAAGACTCAACCGGAATCTGTTTTATCGGCGAGCGGCCGTTTCGCGAGTTTTTAAATCGCTACCTACCCACGGACCCGGGGCCGATTGTCATGCAAACGGGCGAACGGGTGGGCACGCACCACGGGTTGTCGTTTTATACCCTCGGCCAACGTAAGGGTTTAGGGATCGGGGGCGTGAAAGGGCGTCAGCAGGCTGATGGCACAGGCCCAGTTTGGTACGTCGCACGTAAAGACATGGCGACCAACACACTGTATGTCGTAGAAGGCCATGATCATCCCTGGTTGCTATCGCCCTCATTACAGGCGGGGCAGGTTAGTTGGGTCGATGAGCAACCCCCGGCGCCCGGTGCCTATGCTGCAAAAACACGTTATCGGCAGGCTGATGCACGATGCGTGCTTGCCTCAGCGACTGAGGATGGGGCGGACTCTCGTGATGTTCTTGGCGCCCAGTCTGCTTCGGCAGAAGAGGGTGGGTCTTATCCTGCGTTTGAGCTCAGTTTTACCGAACAGCAGTGGGCCGTCACGCCGGGGCAGTCTGCGGTGTTGTATGACGGTGATGTGTGTTTGGGGGGCGGCATCATCATCTAAACTCAGCTCGGTATCGTTGCGCCGTCATTGTCAGATGATGGATTCAAACCGCCGGTAGGGCGGTTTTGTTTTTAAGCTGCGGGCGGCGCTGTATCAATAAAACTTTGTCGAGCGGTCAGCTTTTTATCCAGACGCGCCAGATTGGGGTGAGTGCTACGCCAATCAATATGAGCAAAGCGTAAATCCATGTAGCCCAAGACGCACCCGACTGAGATGTCGGCAAGCGTATAGCTCACGCCCATGCAGTAGTTTTGATCGCCTAAGCCAGTTTCCATGGCACTCAATGCTGCATCAATTTTGCCGTATTGGCGTTCAATCCATTCGGGGCTTTGTTGTGTCGCGGGGCGCAGTAGTTCTTTGACAATCGTGACCGCCGCGTCAAGCGTGCCATCGGCTAAGGCTTCCCAGCATTTGACCGCTGCGCGCTCGCGCCCGCCTTTGGGGATCAGGCTGCCAACCGGTGAAAGCGTATCAAGATACTCAACGATGACGCGCGAATCAAATAATGCGCTGCCATCGTCGGTGACTAGGCAGGGAACTTTGCCCAGCGGGTTGTGTTCTTGGATTCGTGTGTCGGCCGCCCAAACATTTGCATTTTCTGAATGATAGTCGAGCTTTTTTTCAATCAAGACGATCCGTACTTTACGGACGTATGGACTGGTGGGCGAAGACAACAGTTTCATGATGAGAGGCTTACCGCAATTTTTGAGTCAAGAGTGTGACGGCAGGTTGGAACCCGCGCTAAAGCGTGTTGCGCCAAAATGCAAAACCGAGCCAAAAGTGCAACCCCTTCAGTTTAAAGCTTTGCTTGCCAATTAGCGTATAAACCGGGGTGATAAACTTATCTTTATCTATTTTGTCGTTTTTTGGTCAAAACTTATATGAAAACCAACCCAGCACTCAGCGCTTTGAATGCCGTTTCGCCACTTGACGGGCGTTATGCTTCACGGTGCGAGCCGTTGCGTCCTTTATTATCAGAGGCGGGCTTCATGGCCCACCGGGTCGAGGTCGAGCTTGCCTGGCTTGTTGGCTTGTCTGAAGCAGGGCTCGCTGAGTTAAAGCCGTTTTCGGCCAACGCACAAACTCGCCTGAAAGACATTGTTTCTAATTTTTCAGAGGCAGACGCAGACCGGATCAAACAGATTGAGCGGGTCACGAATCACGACGTTAAAGCGGTTGAGTATTGGCTGAAAGAGCAGGTCGCGGGCGATCAAGAGCTTGAAGCCGCTGGCGAATTTATACACTTTGCTTGCACCTCAGAAGACATCAACAACACCTCGCACGCCTTAATGCTCGGTCGAGCGCGAGACCAGGTTGTTGTACCGCAGTTGCAAAACCTGCTTGCTGCCGTGCAGCACATCGCCCACACGCAAGCTGGGCAGCCGATGCTCGCCCGCACGCATGGGCAACCGGCCACCCCCACGACCTTGGGTAAAGAGTTTGCCAATGTGGCGGCACGCTTGCGCGATGCCATCGGCAATATTCAGGCCGTTGTGCCACTGGCAAAGATGAACGGCGCGACCGGTAACTACAACGCCCATATGTCCGCCTATCCCGAGATCGACTGGCAGCGTTTTAGTGGCAAGGTGTTAGCTGAGCTAGGCTTGAAGCAAAATGCACACACGATTCAGATTGAACCGCATGACTGGATGGCGGCCTTGTTTGATGCTATCGCGCGTACCAACACGATTTTGATCGACTTAAACCGAGATATCTGGGGCTATATTGCCCTGGGGTTTTTCAAGCAGCGTCTGAAAGAGGGCGAGGTTGGTTCGTCGACCATGCCGCACAAAGTGAACCCGATCGACTTTGAAAACGCAGAAGGTAATTTAGGCTTAGCCAACGCCTTGTTGCGTCATCTGTCTGAAAAACTGCCGATCTCGCGTTGGCAGCGCGATCTGACCGACTCAACCGTGCTGCGTAATTTAGGTGTGGCGCTTGGTTATTGCCTGGTTGCATATGACTCTTGTTTGCGTGGTTTGGGCAAGCTTGAGGTCAACGCCGCCGCCATTGATGCTGACTTAGATCGCTGCTGGGAGGTCTTAGCCGAGCCGATCCAGACGGTTATGCGTCGCTATGGTTTGCCACAACCCTACGAGCAACTCAAGGCGCTCACGCGCGGAAAAGGGATTACGCAAGAAGCCTTGCAAGAGTTTATTTCTGGTTTAGCGTTGCCTGACGAGGTGAAGGCGAGGATGCTGGCCTTGACGCCACGCAACTACATTGGCATGGCACAGACGCTTGCTAAAACTGTCGAGTGAATGTAAAACAAACATACAGAACAACTTTTTGGTCGACCCCTCTGAGAAACCCATGAAAAAAATTAAACTGCTGTTGTTAGCGCTAAGCGTTGCTGCTCCAATGCTTATGCAAAATGCTCAGGCGCAGTTTGCCAAGCCTGAAGCCGCGGTCAACTACCGTCAATCAGCCCTGACGTTAATCAGTTCACACTTCGGACGCATGCAGCCAACGATCAAAGGTGTTACACCTTACGATCCGGCCGCGATTAAAGCGAACGTTGATCTTTTAAAAACTCTGTCGACCTTACCTTGGGCGGCTTTTCCTGAGGGTAGTCGAGCCGACAGCAATGCTAAACCCGAAGTTTGGTCTGACGCTGCTGGTTTTAAACAAGCACAGCAAAAGTTCGAAGCGGCTGTTGTGAAGTTGTCTGACGTATCGGGCAGCGGTGATCTTGAAAAGTTGCGTGCGGCTTATGGCGACGTAGGCGCAAGTTGCAAAGCTTGTCACGATTCATACCGCGTTAAAAAATAAAGACGCATCAAAAATAAAGACGCGTTAAGTAGACACGTAAAAAAGAGGCCTGTTTAGTTCAGGCCTCTTTTTTTACTGAAGATTTGCGATTCTCAAGACTTCAAAAACGGTAGCACGGTTTTGAGATATTGCTCTGGGATCTCGGTAGGCGGAATGTGCGCAGAGGGCACCGTCACAAGTTTGGCGCCTTTTATTCGTTCAACCAAAGCTTGACCGCGTGCCAGCGGTGTCGATAAGTCAGATTCCCCAACGACGACGAGGGCAGGCGTTGAAATGTTTGCCAGGCGTGGATATAGATCCATATCGCGAATTGCAGCACAGCAACCGGCATAGCCGTGGGGGGCATGCGCTAACGCGGTGTTACTCACACGCTTTAACTCGATGGTGTTTTTTGCGACAAAATCTGGTGTAAAAAAACGACCGATCACGCCATCGATGATGGCAGGCATACCGCCTTGTTTAAGCGCAGCCATCCTGGCATCCCAGATACCTGCGTCAAACTCTGCCGCGGTATTGCTCAGAACCACGTGACGCAGGCCGGTTGGCTTGCGCGCAGCGAGCTCCATCCCTACCATACCGCCCAGCGAAATTCCCCAGTAGTCGTATGAACTCAAGCGCGCTGCCGCAATGACCGCTTGAGCGTCATCGGTGAGCTGCGTTAAAGAGTAATCCCCCTGAGGTGCCTCAGAGCCACCATGGCCACGCATGTCATAACGCACCACATAGAAATCTTTCATCAATGCCTGCAGCATTGGATCCCACAACGAGTGATCTGTGCCCAAGGAGTTGCCCAGTACGAGTGCTGGCAGTGTTGTGTCGCCGTCCCCGCGCCAATAAATACGACAGGATCCGTTTGTAACGATTGGCATGAGTGCTTCCTTTTTGATAAGTTTTATAAATTATATTAGCTCGCGTTGAACGCGAGTTGTATCAACCACCAGGCTAGCGCGCCCAAACCAAGGGCCAGCAACAATGCAGCGGCGCGAACGCGCCAGTCATCCAGTGCGGGGGCGGTGCCAGTGGGTAGGGTATCAGCGTGAACGTCACCGTTTACCATGGGCATGATGAGGCGTTGACCTCTGTAGGTGTAAAAGGCGATTGCGCATAGGTGCAAGCCGATCGCTGCGTATAGAAAAATCTCGTTGAACTGGTGCAGGCTGGTGAAGCGATCTGACCAAGCGCTGCTGACCATGGAGGCAAATGGCCCTTGAGTCAGGATGTCATCGTTGGCGAACAGGCCGCTGACCCCTTGCCAGCCAATAATCGCTAGCATCGCGAAGACTGACCATGCTCCGAGCGGATTGTGCCCAGCGCGCTTGCCTGGTGCTTTGAAATACGCCCACGTTTGAAGTGGCGAGGTATAGAACTGGGCAAAACGGGCATAACGTGGGCCGACCATCCCCCAAAGGACTCTGAAGGTCACGAGCGCAAGCGAGGCAACCCCTAAGCGCACATGCCAATCCATCCAAAGCCCTCCAAGCTTGACCGTCACGATTGCGCCCGTGACGCAGAGCGCCAAGGCGATGTGAAAGAGGCGTGTGGGTAAATCCCAGATACGAACGAGTTTGTGGGTGGATGGCATGAGTCAATACTAATTGATCGCAAGCGCTGAGTCGCGTGGGTGCGTTGATCGTGGATGCGTTGATGATAACCCTTGTGGCCCGCGCAGCCTACCCATCGTATTTTGCAATGCAGCATAAATGCGTGAGGCGTCACAAACCTGTCACCTGAATTAAGCTACGATTAATCTCAGCAGTGTCGTTACCTCAGGCGTTATTGCCGTTATTGGCTACCAGTGCGCTTGTCATGCTTGCGAAATATTGAGACATTTTTTAAATGACCGCTGTTCAGTTTTCGGGTGTCAGTAAAAATTGGGATGCCACCATTGCGTTGCACCCAACTGATTTGACGCTTGCGGCCGGAGAGTTTTCCGTATTACTCGGCCCCTCGGGGTGCGGCAAGACAACCACCCTTCGCTTAATCGCGGGGCTTGAAAGCGCCTCAAGCGGGCAGATCAGCATTTTTGATCGCGAAGTGACGCGGCTCGCACCTTCGCAACGCGGCGTGTCGATGGTCTTTCAAAACTATGCCTTGTTTCCGCACTTGTCGGTCGCAGAAAACATCGTGTTTGGTTTGCGCGTGCGGCGCGTCACGAACGTCGACTTACAGTCGCGTTTGAAAAAAGTACTAGACCTATTAAGTCTAACGGCTTATCAGGACCGTAAGCCGGGTCAGCTTTCAGGTGGCCAGCAGCAGCGTGTTGCGCTTGCCCGTGCGTTGGTTGCTGATAGCCGCCTGTGTTTGATGGACGAGCCACTTTCAAATCTTGATGCACAGCTGCGTCAAGAAATGCGTCATGAGTTACGTGCGTTGCAATTAAAGCTTGGCTTGTCTGTGGTGTATGTGACACATGATCAAACTGAGGCCATGAGTATGGCTGACCGGGTGGTGCTGTTAAACAGCGGACGCATCGAGCAAGTTGCAACCCCGTTCGAGATCTATCAAAAGCCCGGCACGCTGTTCGCGGCACAGTTTATTGGTAGCGCGCGTATGAATATTCTTGCGCTTGAGCAAAGGCGTATTGCTGGCAGCAGCCTTGAGGTCTTAGCGCCGGCCGGGGCTGTTCGCGTGGGGCTGCGCCCCGAGGACGTTGTGCTTGGCACGGGGCCTAGTTTTATTGTTGAAAAGACCGAATTTACGGGTGCCGATTTATTGCTGCATGCGCGGGTGGGCTCTCAGATTTTGGCTGTGCGCGCGCAAGGTAAACATGCCTTGGCTGTACAAGGTGAGGTGCAATTGAGTTGGAATCCATCGAACTTGCATTGGTTCGATGAACATGGACGACGTATTTAAACCAAAGAGGATTGATGATGAAACAGATGCTAAGTCGTATGGCGTTGCTGACTGCTGGGCTTTGTACAAGCGCGGCTGTTTTGGCGAAAACGGATATTTCTTTTTATTTTCCAGTAGCGGTGGGTGGGCCCATTACAAAAACCATCGACCAGTATGCGGCCGACTTTAATAAAGAAAACCCCGACTACAACGTCGTGCCTGTGTACTCGGGCACCTATCAAGAAACCATTGTTAAGGTGCTGACCGCGCACAAATCAGGTAAACCACCGACCGCCGCAATTTTGCTGTCGACCGATACGTTTACGCTGGCCGATGAAGACGCTATTTCGCCGATTGATAACTTTGTCAAAACCGACGCTGACCGCGAGTGGTTAAAAAGTTTTTTCCCGGCCTTCATGTTGAATGGTCAGTTCGGCAACAAAACTTGGGGCGTGCCATTTCAGCGTTCAACCGTTGTGCTGTACTGGAACAAAGAGGCGTTTAAAGAAGCCGGACTTGATCCAAACACCCCGCCTAAAACTTGGGCTGAAACCATCAGTATGGGTCAAAAGCTGACCAAAAAGGATGCGAGCGGTAATGTCACTCAGTGGGGCATTCAAGTGCCCTCGAGCGGGTTTCCGTATTGGTTGTTTCAAGGCTTCAGCACCCAAAGCGGAGCCATCTTAGCCAACGCCGAAGGCACTAAGGTTCAGTACGACGACCCCAAAGTTGTGCAGGCGCTGAGTTACTGGGTTGATCTGTCTAAAAAGCATGGCATTCATCCTCCAGGCGTAGTCGAGTGGGGTACAACGCCCCGCGATTTTATGGAGAAAAAAGCCGCCATGATTTGGACCACGACGGGCAACCTGACCAATATTCGTACGAATGCCAAGTTTGATTTTGGTGTGGCGATGTTGCCAGCTGGTGCACGTGCGGGTTCGCCAACCGGTGGCGGTAATTTCTTTATCTTCAAAAAAGCTGCGGCTGCCGAGCAAGAGGGCGCGTATAAATTTGCCAAGTGGTTGACACAGCCCGAGCGTGCTGCGCAATGGAGCATTGACACGGGTTATGTGGCTGTGTCGCCCGCGGCCTATGAAACACCCGCCTTGAAAAAATATGCGGCTGAGTTTCCACCCGCGTTGGTGGCACGCGATCAACTGCCGTTTGCGGTCGCGGAACTTTCAACCCACGACAATCAGCGTGTGACGAAAGCCTTGAACGATGGCTTGCAAGCGGCGTTAACGGGTACCAAAACGCCTGAGCAGGCCATGAAGGATGCGCAAGCCGAAGCGACACGTATTCTGCGTCCGTTTCAAAAGTAAAGACAGGTAGTTGGGTGCAAGACAGGTGAGGCTTAACGTGTACGGCCTCTCCTTTTTTGATCACCGTGCATCAGCCTTGTTTATTTTGCAAGAATTCATGCACTGAGTCTTTGGCATACCGGCTCAGTGCGCTGAGTTCAATATAAAAACATGTATACCCTGCGCCACCAGATTTACGCGTATTTGCTGCTCTTGCCCGCCTTCGTTTTTTTGGTGGGCTTTACGCATTATCCGGCCGTGGCTACGTTGATCGATAGTCTGATGTCGACTCCACGTGGGGGGCGGGCAGGGGTATTTGTTGGGCTGGATAACTATCAAGGAATGATCGAAGATCCAATCTTTTGGAAGTCTTTCATCAACAATCTTTGGTTTGCGTTAGCGACGATACCGCTCTCAATCGCGCTGTCGGTCAGCATGGCGCTGTGGGTCAACGATAAAATTGCTGGTCGGCAATTTTTGCGCTTGTCTTATTTTTTACCGACTGTGTTACCGATGATTGCGGTGGCCAATATCTGGATTTTTTTCTATACGCCGGGCTATGGGTTAATCAATCAAGTGTTGCAGGTGTTTGGTTTTGCGAGCCAAAACTGGCTAGGCGACCCGAACCTGGTATTAGGCTCTGTGATCGTGGTGGCGATCTGGAAAGAAGCTGGTTTTTTTATGATTTTTTATTTGGCTGCCTTGCAAACGTTGAGCCCAAGTTATAAAGAGGCAGCTCAGATTGAAGGTGCAAGTAGTTGGTATTTCTTCAGACGTATCCAATGGCCACTGTTGATGCCAACGACCATTTTTGTCTTGGTCAATGCCTTGATCAATGCCTTCAGAATGGTCGATCACATTATTGTGATGACGAAGGGCGGGCCCGATAACGCCTCTTCTTTATTGTTGTTTTATTTATATGAAGTCGGGTTTAAATTTTGGGATCAAGGCTATGCCTCGGCATTGACTGCGGTGCTGCTCGCGCTACTAGCGTTGGTGGGGCTGCTGCAATTTTTTCTGCTTGACCGTCGGACGCACTACCGATGAGAGCGCAGGGTGCACACGCAGGGTGGTTATCAACGCTGGGGGCGTGGGTGTTGGCCTTGTTATGGATTTTGCCTCTGCTGTATGCCTGCTGGGCGGCTTTTCATCCGTCAGAGTTTGCGACCAAGTTGGTGTTGACGGCACCCTTGACGTTCAATAACTTTTTGATTGCTTGGGATGCGGCACCGTTTGCCCGGTATTTTTTAAATACGACACTGCTGGTGGGCACGATTTTGGCGATGCAGTTGTTGCTCTGTACGTTGGCAGCCTATGCGTTTGCGCGCTACGAGTTTTGCGGTAAAAACCTGATGTTTTCGTTGGTGCTGATCCAGCTGATGATCATGCCCGAAATTCTAATCGTTAGAAACTATCAAACCTTAACTAAGCTTGGGTTGGTGGATACCTTGTTTGGCATTGGTCTGCCTTACTTCGCCTCAGCGTTTGCGATCTTTCTGTTACGCCAAACCTTTAGAACAATTCCTAAAGAGCTTGTTGAGGCTGCCGAGATGGAGGGCGCCTCGTCTTTGCAGGTCTTGCGCCATGTTTATATCCCTTTGGCCAAACCAACGTACCTTGCTTTTGCACTTGTCTCAGTCAGTTATCACTGGAACAATTTCTTATGGCCCTTAGTGGTGAGCAACTCAGTCGGCTCGAGGCCGTTGACAGTCGGCTTGCAGGTGTTCTCGTCAACAGATCAGGGTATTGACTGGTCAGTGATTACTGCCGCAACCTTGCTGACTTCAGGGCCACTACTCATTGGGTTTTTAATTTTCCAACGACAATTTGTGCAGTCGTTCATGCGGGCAGGTATCAAATGAAAATCGTGACCTATAACGTGCAGTGGTTTAAAGGCTTGGACAACGTTGTCGACATCGCGCGCGTGCTTAGTGTTGCCCGCGAGATGGCAGATTTTGATGCAATTTGCATGCAAGAGGTTGCGGTCAATTACACAGCCCTGACGGGTACATTGCAACCTAATCAACCCGCGATTGTGAAACAGTTGCTGCCGGGGTTTGAGGTGTTTTTTAGCCCAGCGATTGATGAGCTTTCGCCTTGCGGCACGATGCGTCAACAGTTTGGCAACTTGATCGCGACGCGCTTGCCGGTCAGGCAAGTGCAGCACACACCCTTGCCGTATCCTAATCCGCCGATGCAGCAGCCTACACCAAGCATGCAGCGCATTGCGCTGACCTGCACCGTGCAAGCGCCTTGGGGGCCAGTGCGGCTCATCACCAGTCACCTTGAGTACTACAACCAAGTGATGCGCCATGCGCAAACCAGAGCCCTGCGTGAGCTGCATGTGCAAGGTTGTGCCTTAGCGGCGCAACCCTCTAAAACAGAGCAGGGCACACCTTATCAACCCAAGCCGCTCACGACCGACACAATTATTTGCGGTGACTTTAACTTTGAGTCTGACAGCGAAGAGTACGCCACTATGATTCAGGCCAGCGACGGCACAATCGGCGCACGGTCACTTGAAGCCGCTCAAGGAGGCATTGTCCAAACAGGTGCTCCTCAAACTGAGTCTACGGGCAAGCTTGTGAATAGCTTTGACTTACTCCATCCTGGCGCAGCCTACCCCTCGACCTTTAGGCTCTTTGATCGAACTTACGGCCCAGAGCCCGTTGGCTGCGATTTCTTTTTTGTCAGCGATTCGCTCGCCCACCGCGTCAAAGGTTTTGCCGTCAATCAAACGACCCAAGCGTCTGATCATCAGCCGGTATTGCTTGAATTAGAGTGAGTTGAACGTGCCTAGCAATGCAAGCTGTTCGTAATATTTTTCAGGCGGTGCAACCTTCTGTGTCGAGTCTTTCTCCGAGACATACAGGCAACCGTCTAAGAAGCGGACGCGTTCGCAGAGGTATGGGTAAGACGTGTTGCAATCACCGTTTTGGTGCATTTTTATATTATCGATCGGCTTTGCACTAAGTTAATGCGCACAAATCTGGGATCGCGCCGTTAAATAAGGCATTCTGCTTGCGAGGTCGTGCGGTTTTGCCCCATAACGAGTCTTTTTTCTAAAGTTGGCACGCTATTTGCTCTTGACCTGATGTCAAGTCTCAATGCAAAGGGTGCTCACGATGTCATTATTTTCAAATCCATTTGATTCGAACGTTCGTTTGCGCTGCGCCTGTGGCCAGCATCAGTCTGAAGCCGAGCATCAAGCCAGCGCTGCGCTAGTCGATCAGCGCTCATCCGATGCATTGACCTCGCGTGTGGTTGAGCAAGCCGTGATGCGCGCGGTGTTTCCTGAAGATGGCATGCGCCGTCGCTTTTTGCAGGCGGTAGGCGCACCGACCGCCCTGGCTGCGTTGTCTGCGCTGTTTCCGTTAGCGGCTGCCAAAGAAGCCTTCGCGCAAGGCGGCAAGCTAGAGAAAACAGATTTAAAAATCGGCTTTATCCCAATCACCTGTGCCACGCCAATCATTATGGCCGACCCGATGGGCTTTTATAAGCGTCAGGGTCTGAGTGTTGAAGTGATCAAGACCGCAGGTTGGGCCGTGATTCGCGACAAAACCATGAACAAAGAGTACGACGCTGCTCATATGCTATCGCCCATGCCGATCGCGATTTCGATTGGCGCAGGTGCTGCGCCCACCCCTTACACCGTCCCTGCGATTGAAAACATCAACGGGCAGGCGATCACGCTTGCCATGAAGCACAAAGACAAGCGCAATCCTAAAGACTGGAAAGGCTTTAAATTCGCGATCCCCTTTGACTATTCGATGCACAACTATTTGTTGCGCTACTACCTGGCAGAAAATGGTCTTGACCCTGATCGCGACGTGCAGATCCGCGTTGTGCCCCCGCCAGAGATGGTTGCAAACTTGCGCGCCGACAATATCGATGGCTTTTTAGGACCAGATCCTGTTAATCAACGTGCAGTGTTTGACGGTGTTGGGTTTATTCACCTGCTCTCTAAAGAATTGTGGGATGGCCATCCCTGTTGCGCGTTTGCTGCGAGCAAAGAGTTTGTGACCGCAAACCCTAACACCTACGGTGCGTTATTGCGCGCAATCGTTGAAGCGACGGCCTATGCGCAAAAAGCAGAAAACCGTAAAGAAATTGCTGCCGCGATTTCGACCCCCAACTATTTAAACCAGCCCTTAACGGTGGTAGAACAAGTATTAACAGGGACTTTCGCCGATGGCTTGGGCGGCGTTAAAAAGGTACCAGACCGCGCCGGCTTTGATCCGTTTCCGTGGGAGTCGTTTGCAATTTGGATCTTGACCCAGATGCAACGCTGGGGTCAGATTAAGGGCGACGTTGATTATCAAAAAATTGCCCGAGAGGTGTTCTTGGCGACCGATGCGCGTCGCGCCATGGAGCAAGCCGGCTTGGTTGCACCAACGGCCAATACAAAATCGATCACGGTGATGGGCAAAGTGTTTGATTCAAGCAAGCCCAAAGAGTACCTCGACAGCTTTGCGATTAAGAAGGTTTAAGAACAATGCTTAAAAGCGAAAAACTGCGCGCATTGATTTTGTCGCTGCTGATCTTAGGGTTCTTTTTGGCTGCTTGGCAGATCGGTACCATGCCGTTCACGAGCGCACAGACCGTTGACGACGAGTACGCCAAGTTAGTCGGGGCGGCCGCCTCGACCGGGCAAAAGTCAGCCTTTCCGACTCCAATGGATGTTGGGCGTAAGTTGGTCGAACAGTTGTCTGATCCTTTTTATGACAAAGGGCCTAACGACAAGGGCATTGGGATTCAGTTGGCCTGGTCCGTTGGGCGCGTTGGACTTGGTTTTGGCTTAGCCGCGCTGGTAGCGGTGCCCTTAGGCTTTTTGATCGGTATGTCGCGCTTGGTGTTTCAAGCGCTTGATCCTTTTATCCAAGTGCTCAAGCCGATCTCGCCACTCGCCTGGATGCCTTTAGCGCTGTTCACGTTAAAAGATTCGGGGGTGTCAGCCATCTTTGTGATTTTTATCTGTTCGATATGGCCGATGCTGATTAATACTGCCTTTGGCGTGGCTTCAGTACGCAAAGAGTGGATCGATGTGTCGCGCACACTTGAAGTGAGGCCTCTGCGTAAAGCCTTGTTAGTGATCTTGCCCGCAGCGGCACCGACGATTATGACGGGCATGAGGATTTCGATCGGGATTGCGTGGCTTGTGATCGTGGCGGCCGAAATGTTGGTGGGCGGAACGGGTATTGGTTATTTTGTATGGAACGAATGGAACAACCTGTCAATCGCCAATATTTTAGTTGCCGTATTTTTGATCGGCGTCATCGGTATGTTGCTCGATATGTGCTTTGCTCGTCTTCAAAAAGCGGTGACGTATCGCGATTAGCCCGCTTCGCGCCAACAACCGGTATTGGTTTTGAGCCAACCAAGTAGCTGTTCGTCCGCAACAAACGGTCGCGCTGAATTTTCGTGATCTCTTATTCATTAAGTAGGCCCAATATGCAAAGTTTTGTGCAAGTTCAGGGATTGAAGCAGTCGTTTCCAAGCCCCGCGGGTGAGGGCGAACTTGTCGTATTTGACGACATCAATTTTGCGATCGCCAAAGGAGATTTTGTTTGCATCATTGGTCATTCAGGCTGCGGCAAAACGACGATCTTGAATGTGCTCGCAGGCCTTGAACAACCGACCGGCGGTCACGCCTTTATTGATGGTCGTGAAATCTCTGGCCCCAGTCTTGATCGCGGTGTGGTGTTTCAGGCCCATGCTCTGATGCCGTGGATGACAGTTCACGCCAACATCGCCTTTGCGGTGCGCTCGAAGTGGCCAGATTGGTCGCGCACCCAGGTTGATCAACACGTGCAGCAATTTATTGATATGGTGCACTTGCAGGGCTCAGAAAACAAAAAGCCATCGCAACTCTCTGGTGGCATGAAGCAGCGGGTGGGTATCGCGCGCGCCTTTGCTATCCAGCCCAAAATGCTTTTGCTTGACGAACCCTTTGGCGCACTCGATGCGTTAACGCGTGGCAACATTCAAGATGAGCTTGTGACGATTGTGCGCCAGACCAAACAAACTGTATTCATGATTACGCATGATGTGGATGAGGCGATTTTGTTGTCAGACAAAATATTTTTGATGAGTAACGGCCCACGTGCCCAGCTTGCAGAAATTGTGACCAATCCCTTGCCGCGCGACCGTACTCGCGCGACGATGCATCATGATCAAAAGTTTTATGAAGTGCGTAACCACCTCATTGATTTCTTAGTACATCGGTCGAAAACCTTTGCCGCCTCGGCAGCGGTTGCAGCCTGATCGATCCGGGCGTTTAGTGTTTATTCATTTGGTTATTTTTATTTTTTAAATTCAGGAGATTTTTATGGCAGTCGCCAAAGCAGTTGCTAAGCCCATGACACGCGAAGACGTGACCGATTTGATTTATTCAGCCAAAGTGCAAAAAGGCATCAAATGGGCTGACGTGTCAAAAAAACTCAAGCTCTCTAAAGAGTGGACAACTGCTGCTTGTCTGGGCCAGATGACGCTCACAAAAGAGCAGGCCACTATTATCGGCAAAACCTTTGGTCTGCCCGCTGAAGCGGTTGCCTTGTTGCAAGTCGTGCCTTACAAAGGCTCGCTGCGCAGCTCTGTACCCACCGATCCGCTGATCTATCGCTGGTATGAAATCGTGAGTGTCTATGGCACAACGATTAAAGAACTCATCCACGAAGAGTTTGGCGACGGCATCATGAGCGCAATCGATTTTTCAATGGACATCAAACGTGAGCCCGATCCAAAAGGCGATCGCGTCAATGTGGTGTTGTCGGGTAAGTTCTTGCCCTATAAAACGTATTAACGTATCTAGCGAAGCCCTGTATTGTTCAACCTTTGGTTGTGGCAACTGGGGAGGTAGCTTAGTTTATTTGTGCTTTAAAGCCGGCGATGGGGTCTCCTTGTCGCCGTTTTTGCTTTTTTGGTTATAGTTCAACGCTAAGAACTTTGCCGAGTTGATAATTGGCGCATGCTAACCCGCGGTCAAAGGTTGCGTGCTCTCTTGCAGCGCTGCCTAAGCGCTGAGCTTTTTTTCATTTTTTTGAGGCGATCAGTCAAAACATGCGCTTTGGTGACATCATCATGCAGTGGTCTGAGCAAATCGCTCGGTTCAGCGAGCCGCACTGGGCTGAAAAAGGTCAGCTCACGGTCACTTACCTGACCGACGCGCACTTGGCAACGGGTCGCAGCCTAAGCGCACTGATGCTTGAAGCGGGGTTCGACGAGGTGTCGACAGATGCGGTGGGTAACATCGTCGGGGTGTATCACGGTCAGTCGCCCGCGGCACGGCGCTTATTGACGGGCTCACATTACGACACCGTGCGCAATGGTGGTAAATATGATGGCCGTTTAGGGATCTTGGTCCCTATCGCTGCGGTACGCGATCTCGCCCAGCGCAAGCAGCGTTTGCCCTTCGGGATCGAGGTCATTGGTTTTGCCGAAGAAGAAGGCCAGCGCTATCGCGCAACGTTTTTGGCTGCCAGTGCGTTGACGGGCTCGTTCGACCCAGCATGGTTGGCGCAAGTCGACGCTGATGGTGTCACGATGCAGCAGGCCATGGAACACGCTGGCTTGCCTGGCACATTTGAGGCGATTACCGCCCTAAAACGCGACGCAAATAAATATCTAGGGTTTGTTGAAGTTCATATCGAGCAAGGCCCTGTCTTGTGCGAAGGGGCCTTGCCGCTCGGTGTGGTGACATCGATTAACGCTGGAATCCGCGCAGTCTGTAAAACCGTTGGGATGGCTGCCCACGCTGGCACTACACCGATGCTGATGCGCCAGGATGCCATGTTGGCTGCCGCTGAAATTAGTTTGATGGCCGAGCAGCGCGCCCTAGCCGATGCCGATTCGGTGGCGACTGTTGGCCAGTTTCAAGTGCCTGGCGGATCCATTAACGTGATCCCTGGCGAGTGCGCGTTTACGCTCGACATGCGCGCACCGACCGATCAACAGCGAGATGCCTTGGTCAGCGATATCCGAAAACAAGCACAGGCGATTGCTGAGCGCCGTCAAGTGAAATTTGAATATACCGAAGTGATGCGTGCGGCGGCAGCCCCTTCGGCACTTGCCTGGCAACAACGCTGGGAGCGCGCCGTGGCTGCGGTCGGCCAACCAGTGTTCAAACTCAACAGCGGTGCAGGGCACGATGCCATGAAGCTTCATACCATCATGCCTCAAGCCATGTTGTTTGTTCGTGGCGGCAATCGTGGCATTAGCCATAACCCGCTCGAAATTATCTCGGCCGAAGATGCCGATTTGGCGGTACGGGCGTTTATTGCTTTGCTTGAGGATTTGGTTGCACAGCCTTGAGACTTTGAAAGTATGATCGAGATTCACTTGAACCTTAAATCCTGAACCGCTATGACCACCGCCGACTACAACCGTCTTGATCAATGGATCGACGCACACTTTGATGAACAGGTTGTTTTTTTACAGTCGGTGCTTTCAGTGCCTACAGATACACCGCCAGGTAACAACACCCCGCACGCCTTGCATACTGCAGAGTTGCTAAAAAAATACGACATGCAGGCGCAGGCGCACGCCGTGCCAGTCGATGTTGTGCAGGCCGCAGGGCTTGAATCGATCACCAACCTGATCGTCAAACGTCAGTACGGGCAGGGCGGGCGTGTGCTGGCGTTGAACGCGCATGGCGACGTTGTTCCACCCGGAGACGGCTGGACATACCCTCCTTACGCAGGCGAGGTGCATGACGGTAAAATATACGGACGTGCAGCCGCGGTGAGTAAGTGTGATTTTTCAACCTACGTGTTTGCGGTGCGGGCACTTGAGTCGTTAGGCTTGCCGCTTAAAGGCCGCATCGAACTGCAGTTCACCTACGATGAAGAATTTGGTGGTGAACTTGGTCCTGGGTGGTTGCTTAAAAATAAACTGACCCAGCCTGATCTTGCGATTGCTGCGGGCTTTAGTTATCAAATTATTACGGCTCACAACGGTTGCTTACAGCTTGAGGTCACCGTCAACGGAAAGATGGGCCACGCCGCGGTGCCAAGCTCTGGGGTTGATGCCCTGCAGGCGGCCGTGAAAATCATGAATGCCTTGTACGCCTTAAACGATACCTATCAGTCGATCACCAGCAAGGTGCCGGGTATCAATCATCCGTACTTGAATATCGGTTTAATCAATGGCGGCACGAACACCAATGTCATCCCTGGCAAAGTAGTGCTCAAGCTTGATCGCCGAATGATTCCTGAAGAGGATCCGGCTCAGGTCGAGCAAAGCCTGCGCGACACTATCGAGAAAACTTGGCAGGCCTTGCCGGGCATCACTGTGCAAACTCGTAGGATTTTGCTTGCACGTGCACTCAAACCCTCGCCAGGTAGCGACCCTTTAGTGGGCGCACTGCAGCAGCATGCAAAAACGATTTTTAACGAAGATGTGCCGGCCTGTGGCACCCCCTTATATGCTGACGCAAGGCTCTATTGCGAAGCGGGTGTGCCGGTGGTGTTATACGGTGCCGGGCCACGCACTGTTGAAGAAAGTCGTGCCAAGCAACCAGACGAGCGTTTAGAGCTTGAAGACCTAAGGCGTGCAACCAAAGTGATTGCACGTACCTGTTTGGATTTGATGACTTAAGCGGGTTCGATCTTAAGCGGGTTCGATCTTAAGCGGGTTCGATCTTAAGCGGGCTCGATCTTAAGCGGATTCGCTCTTAATCGGGCTGGATGTTTTTTTCGCGAATCAAGCGGGCCCATTTTTCTGAATCTTTTTTCAGTAAAGCGCCAAGCTCTTGTGGTGTTGAGCTTGCCGGTAACGTACCCGAGGCTAACAGGCGCTGTTTAACCGATTCAGTCTCAAGCGTACGTTTGACCGCAGCGTTGACGCGATTAATGATATCGGCTGGTGTGTCTTTGGTCGTAAACATCGCATACCAGTTATCTGAATCAACGCCATCAATGCCGATTTCTTTAAACGTTTTGACGTCCGGAAATAGCGGGTGGCGCGTTTCAGCGGCCATCGCAATCGGCTTGAGTTTGCCGGCGCGAATGTTGTTAATAAGGCCTGGTACATCACCAAAAAACGCATCTACGTGGCCGGCCATGACATCAGTAATGGCGGGTGCTGCGCCCTTGTATGGCACATCAACGAAGTTGCCCTTGGTCGTAGCGGCTAAGAGGGCCGCTGCCAAGTGAGGCACGCTCCCCATGCCCGAACTGGCCATGGTGGTACGGTTATTCATTGCATGTTCGACAAAGTCTTTTGGTCCCGTGGCGGGGTGCTTGGGATTCACGACTAACATCTCATCGTTACGCGCGACCAATGAGACGGGGGCCAAATCCGTTTGAGGGTTGTAGGGCAGCTTTGGGTAGAGGCTTGGGTTGATCGCCACGGCGCCTGTGCTGCTAAACCAAAAAACAGTGCCATCTGGTGGTGCTTTGATCACGTACTCAGCGGCAATGATGCCATTGGCGCCTGGTTTGTTTTCAACGATTACACTTTGGCCGAGTTCTTTGCCTAAGGTTTCGCTGATGTTGCGTGCCACAAAGTCATTGGGCCCTCCCGGCGGAAACGCAACAATCAAACGTACCGAGGCCGTTTGCGCAACGCTGCAGGTGGCAACGCCACAAAAAGCGAGGGCCGCCAAGGCGCGTCGCCAAGCGGGTTGAGATCCTGTCTGGTTACGCTGTGCTGTTGAAAATTTTTTTGTCATGTTAATCCTTGAGTCCATGTGTACGATCCGCTTGCTCAGGTCTGGGGGGTTAACTGCAGCGTGCTGACATTCCGCCATCCACCAAAATCTCTGTGCCAGTGACAAAGCGCGATTCGTCTGAGGCCAGATACACCGCAGCATTCGCGGTATCGCGCCCATCACCCATAAAGGGCAGAGGGATGCGTGATTGGCGCTGTTCAAGCAACTGGCTCACATCGCCCCCTGCGCGTTGGCCCGCGAGCCGAAACTCGACCATTGGCGTGTGCAACTGACCAGGGATGATTGTGTTGACGCGAATGCCTTTCTTTGCATATTGCATGGCCACGACGCGCGACAATTGAATCACTCCGGCTTTTGTTGCTGCGTAAGCGACTTGCGCCGAGCCAGTCCAACGAATACCTGAGGTTGAGGCGATGTTGATGATGCCGCCCGACCCTTGCGCTTCCATCAAGGGCAGCACATGTTTGCAGGTGAGAAAGACGCTTTTTAAATTGCTATCTACTTGCGAATCCCAAACTTCTTCAGACATTTCAACTGGGCCACCGGCAGCCGAACCGCCGACGTTGTTGACCAAGATGTCAATGCGCCCAAAGCGCTTGACGCACGCGTTCACCGCTTCAAGGATGCTATCGGTTTTTGTCACATCGCAAAAGCTGGTTTCAATTTCGCCGTTGGCAGCTTTGACGTGCGCAATGGTCTCGGTCATACGAGCTAGTTCACGGTCTACACCATAAATCTTGGCGCCTTCT
>CALFXX010000029.1 GCA_937952975.1 uncultured Alcaligenaceae bacterium | reverse complement strand
CGTGGTGGGCACCCGAGAGAACAGCACCATCAGGGCGTTGATCGGAGCTAACAGGATCGAATGATCGAGCAGTTGACGGCCCAGGGGCAAACGCACCGTGCCTCGTAAATGAGCGAACAAGACGGCGGCTAACCACCCGCCCAGGAGCAGCCACTTCATATAAAAGGCCTGCTAGCGCTTATAACCGTTGACGCTACACGAACGAACACTAAAAACGGTTTGCTTGGCACGAGAATGGGTACAATCTCTAGATGAATAAAGCAGTTCAAACGTCGCCTTTTGTACATTTACGCGTTCATTCCGAATTTTCGGTTGTGGATGGCATTCTACGCATTTCGGACTTGGTCGAGCGCTCAGTCGCTCAGGGTCAACCAGCGGTCGCGCTCACAGACTTGTCAAATGTCTTTGGTCTGATCAAGTTTTACAAGGCGGCCCGAGGCGCGGGTGTCAAGCCGATCGCGGGCTGCGACGTATGGCTGACCAACGACGAAGACCGCGAAAAGCCTTACCGTATTTTACTTTTAGTTGCCAACAAGGTCGGGTATCTGGCCTTATGCGAACTCCTGACCCGGGCGTGGCTCACCAACGCCCATCGCGGGCGTGCCGAGATGCGACGCGAGTGGCTGGTCAATTTACCCGGGTTGATCGTGCTGTCGGGCGCTCGCTCAGGGGATGTCGGCCAAGCACTGATGGCCGGCAATCGTGATGCAGCAGTGGCATACGCACGCCATTGGCAGGGGGTGTTTCCCGATTCTTATTACATCGAGTTGCAGCGCACCGAGGCCGAGGCTGACCAGTCCTACACGCAAGCAGCCCTGTCCATTGCAACCGAGTTAGGTTTGCCTGTTGTCGCCACGCATCCTGTACAGTTTTTGGATCGTTCCGATTTTCGGGCGCACGAGGCGCGGGTTTGTATTTCCGAGGGCCAGATCCTCACCAATCCGCGCCGTCCGCGTTGGTTTACCGAAGATCAGTATCTGTTGCCCTCCGACGAGATGGCTAAGCGGTTCAGCGATGTCCCTTCGGCCTTGGCTAATTCAGTCGCGATTGCTCAGCGCTGTAACTTGACGCTAGAGCTTGGTCAGCCTCAGTTGCCAGATTTTCCAACCCCCGAGGGTGTCACGCTTGATGATTATCTGATCCAGTTGTCAGAGATTGGCCTAGAAAAGCGCATGTTGCAGTTGTTTCCAGACCCGGCCGAACGCGCCAAGGTTCAACAGCAGTACTCCGAGCGCCTCAGCCTCGAATGCCAAACCATTATCAAAATGGGGTTTCCAGGCTACTTTTTGATCGTGCAAGACTTCATCAACTGGGGTAAAAGCAATGGGGTGCCAGTGGGTCCAGGGCGCGGTTCTGGCGCCGGTTCGCTGGTGGCCTATTCGCTTGGTATTACCGATTTAGATCCAATTCGTTACGATTTGCTGTTTGAGCGCTTTCTGAATCCTGAACGCGTGTCGATGCCCGACTTTGATATTGACTTTTGTCAAGACAATCGCGAGCGCGTGATCGAATACGTCAAAACCAAGTACGGACGGGCGGCAGTGAGTCAGATTGCCACCTTTGGTACTCTTGGTGCTAAGGCCGTGGTGCGCGATGCAGGCCGCGTGCTCGACATGCCCTACATGTTATGTGATGGGCTCTCAAAACTGATCCCGCACAACCCGGCCGACCCGTGGACACTTGAGCGCGCGCTTAAAGACGAACCCGCCTTCAAAGAACGCTACGACAAAGAAGAAGAAGTGCGGGCCCTGATTGACTTGGCTCGTCCGCTTGAAGGTCTGACCCGTAACGTGGGGATGCACGCGGGCGGGGTGTTGATCGCGCCTGGCAAACTGACTGATTTTTGCCCGCTCTATTGCCAGCCGGGTAATGAAGGCAGTGCTGTATCGCAGTTTGATAAAGATGACGTCGAAGCCGCGGGTCTGGTGAAATTCGACTTTTTGGGTTTGCGCAACCTGACGATTCTTGATTGGGCCGTGCGTTTTGTGCGTAAATTCAACGCCAAATTGCCTGACTTTGACATCATGTCAGTGCCGCTTGATGACCCGGCCACTTACCAGATTTTGTGCAACGCCAACACCACCGCGGTGTTTCAGCTCGAATCCCGCGGGATGAAAGAGTTGCTTAAAAAGCTGCGTCCTAATACTTTTGAAGACATCATTGCGGTTTTGGCGTTGTTCCGGCCGGGGCCACTCGAATCAGGCATGGTCGACGATTTTGTCAATCGTAAGCACGGCCGCGCCAATGTTGATTATTTTCATCCTGATCTTGAACCAACGCTTAAAAGTACGTATGGCGTGATTGTGTATCAAGAGCAGGTGATGCTGATCTCGCAGATCATCGGTGGCTATTCGCTAGGTGGTGCCGATTTGCTGCGTCGTGCCATGGGCAAGAAAAAGCCCGAAGAAATGGCCGCGCATCGAGAATTATTTGAACAAGGCGCGCTTAAAAAAGGTTACGACCCGAAAGTTGCGGTCAAGTTGTTTGACTTAATGGAGCTTTTTGCAGGCTACGGTTTCAACAAGTCACATTCGGCAGCGTATGCACTAATCGCATATCACACCGCTTGGCTTAAAGCGCATCATCCCGCTGAGTTTTTAGCGGCCACCTTATCGTCTGACATGGACGATACCGACAAAGTACAAATTTTTTGGCGTGATTGCCTGGCCAATGGCATTACGGTATTACCCCCTGATATCAATACCTCTGCCTATCGGTTTGAACCTGTGGCGGATGCTGCAACCCATGAAGGTTTGCCGCCCCGCACGATTCGCTACGGCATGGGCGCGGTCAAGGGCACAGGGCAGGGTGCAGTCGAAGAAATTTTGCGTGCACGTGAAGCCGGCCCGTTTACCAGTTTGTTTGACTTTTGCCGCCGCATCGATCGCCGCACAGTGAACAAACGCAGCGTCGAAGCATTAATTCGGGTAGGGGCCTTTGATTCGGTTGAGCCTAACCGCGGTGCCTTGGTGGCGTCGCTGGCGACGGCGCTTGAGGCGGCCGAACAGCATGACCGCAGTGCCAATCAGGTATCACTCTTTGGCGATGATAGCGACGAGGTTGTGGCCGTAGAACTGGCTTCGATTGCGCCCTGGAGCTTGCATACTCGCTTGTCCGAAGAAAAAACTTCACTGGGGTTTTTCTTTAGTGGTCATTTATTTGATGTGTGGCGTGACGAAGTTCGGTTATTTGCGCCCAAAGCCTTAGTGCGGCTCGAACCCTTACGGGATTCGCAATGGATTGCCGGCGTGATCAGCGATCTTCGCACCATGATGACGGCGAAGGGAAAGCTTCAGTTTGTGACCATTGATGATGGTTCGGCACAGGTTGAGGTGACTGTATATGCTGAGATTTTTGAGCAACACCGCAATCGGTTGCGCGAAGATCAGCTTGTGATTATGCAGGTCAAAGTGACCAACAATGAGCATTCAAAAGGTACGCGCATCGTTGCTGAAAATATTTACGACTTACAGCTTGCGCGTGAGGCGCGTGCCAAAGCCTTGCGCATTCGCCTAAACGGCAATGCTGATGCGATCTTGTTGAAAAAAGTACTCAGTCCGTTTCGGGTGAATCCAGACGCAACCGTGCGCGGTACACCCGTTGAAGTGTTGTACGAGAACGCAGGCTTAGCCTGCACGCTCAGGCTCGATGACTCGTGGCGAGTGCGTTTGTCTGATAGCTTGGTCGAGCAACTCACCACCTGGACGTCGTCCGCTGATGTTGAAGTGGCTTACTGATGTTAGCGCTCAACCCCTTGCGAATCATTCATTCAGAAGCCGCGACAAGTTTTGGCGGACAAGAACACCGTATCTTTAAAGAAATGGTGGCGATGCGCGAGCGTGGTCACTATCTTGAAGCGATTTGTCAGCCCGATGCCGAGCTGACCCAACGCTTGCGCGAGGCTGGCTTTATCGTTCATACGCTTTATATGGATGGCGTGTTTAACATTGTGCGTGGCATTTTTCAGCTCAAAAAAATTTTGCAAGCTGGCCGCTTTGACGTATTGAACACCCACAGCCGGCAAGACACCCTCATCGCTGCTGCTGCAGGGCGCCTAGCGAACGTGCCCTTGATTGTGCGGACTCGCCATTTGGCAAGCCCAGTCAACTCGCTACTGACTTACACCTGGTTGCCACACAGAGTCACAACGGTCAGTCATTATGTGCGCCGTCAATTGATTGCGCGTGGCGTGCCCTCTGAGCACGTGCAGGCAATTTATACGCCGGTGGTCTTAACGCCCCGCCTCGAGCACTCTAGTTTGCGTGACGAACTTAACTTGTCCGCTGATGCTGTGTTGGTCGGTTGCGTTGCGGTGCTGCGCCCCAACAAAGGCCATCTTGAACTCATCAATGCCATGTTGCCCCTTTTGCGCACGCGCCCCAAGCTGCATTTGGTGGTGGCGGGCGGTGGGTCGCCGGTGTTTGAGCAATTGCAGGCCCATATTACCCACAGTGGCTTGGCTGAACGCATTCACTTGTTGGGCAACCGGCGCGATGTGCCAAACGTGCTGGCTGGCCTGGACGTATTTTGTTTGGCGACGCGTCAAGAGGCCATGGGCACTGCCTTTCTTGAAGCCGCTTCGAGCGGCTTGCCTGTGATTGGTACGGATGTCGGCGGAGTCGGCGAGATGATGCGCCCCGGTGTGACGGGTTTGCTCGTCCCCCTTGACGATGCTGCAGCGCTGCAAAATGCTCTCATTCAATTGATTGATTCGCCTGAACTCAGAAAAAAGATGGGACAGGCTGGGTACGAACGCATCCATACTGAGGGTATCTTTACCACTGAAACCTTGGCGAAACGAACTGAACGCATTTATGGTGAGTGGCTAAAAGAACGACGCCCCTCTGAGCAAACCGAAAGGGTAATATCCACCCATACAACCGATCGGCACTAAACGTACATGAAGACTGCCTATTGCGTGCCCGTATTGATGTACCACCATGTGTCGCCGGCGGTAGGTTCAATTACGACGACGCCCGAGAACTTCGAAAGTCAGATCGCAGGCCTGGCGCGTCGGGGCTATCGCTCGTTAACCGCGAACGAGTTTGCAGAGTTTTTAGCGGGCAAACCGACGCCTCCCAAGTCAGTATTAATCACCTTTGATGATGGTTATTTAGATAACTGGGTCTACGCGCATCCTGTATTACAAAAATATTCAATGCACGCCGTGCTGTTTTTGATTACGAGTGTCATAGGAGAGGGGCCTGCGCGACCGCATGCTGGTCAGACTCACGCGACGCTACCTTCTGTGCCGTGTCATCTGCAGTCAAAGGCCATGGTCGCGGCTGGCAACCCCGATCCAGTGATGTTGCGCTGGTCTGAGGTTCATGCCATGCAACAGGCTGGTACGTTTGAGTTTCATAGTCACACCCACACGCATAATCGTTGGGATTTAACCAACGATCCCCGAGAGGTCTGTCTGCAAAATCTCAAGCAAGATTTGATGGACTCGCGCGAAATGCTGCAACGTCAGCTTGGCTCGGTGTCCGAGCATTTCTGCTGGCCTCAGGGCTATTTTGCTGACGATTACGTAGCGCTGGCGCAAGCAACAGGTTTTAAATATCTCTACACCACAGTCGCGCATGGTCAAAACCTTCTTCAGACCTCACCCGCGCATATTTACCGCGTCGCAGTGCGCAATCGTGGAGATTTTTGGTTAAGAACGCGTATGTGGTTCGCCACCCATCCCACCGTCGGGCCTCTGTACAACAAGTGGAAGCTATGGAAGCGAACGCTTCGCGCCAAAGCCTAGGGCTTTCGGTCATTATCATTACCAAAAACGAGGCGTCACGCATCGGTGAGTGCCTTGCGTCGGTACAGTTTGCCGACGAAGTCATTGTCTTAGATGGCTGCAGCACCGACGCTACCGCAGAGATCGCGCGAGCACACGGGGCCCAAGTCCATCAAGCCGCCGACTGGCCGGGATTCGGTCCGCAAAAAAACCGTGCGTTGGCATTGGCCACCCAGCCTTGGGTGCTGTCCATTGATGCAGACGAACGCGTCACCCCCGAGCTGCAAGCCGAAATCGTGCAAACACTCGCTGAGCCTGCTTATGACGGTTATCAAATCGCTCGACTTTCTGAGTTTTGCGGTAAAAAAATCCATCACAGTGGTTGGTGGCCCGATTATGTTGTGCGCTTATTTCGCCGCGAGCTCGGAGCGTTTGACGATGTTCCTGTGCATGAACAGGTTCTGGTGCGCGGGCGGGTGGGCAAATTAAAGTCTTGGTTTTTACATTTTCCGTTTGACGATCTTGCTGCCTTGGTCACTAAAATTAATCGTTATTCGAGTGATGCCGCACAAATGATGGCTCTCAAAGGGCGGCGCGTTGGGGTGTTTGGTTTGATCAAGCATAGTGTTTGGACCTTTATCCGCATTTATCTATTGCGACGTGGGTTTTTAGATGGACGTCATGGCTTTGTGCTCGCTGTCACAGCCGCCTCCGGAAGTTTTTTGCGTTATTCCAAGCTGATGTTTTTGAACGAAGCCCACCCAAGATCACAACCCGTAGGTGTCAACGAAGTGAATCAGTCCGCTCAGTCTCGGTCTGTTCAGCCATCCCCTGAGCGATCTACGTCAAAATGAAGATTCTGTTCACAAACTTTCATCCACGCAATGGCGGCGGTCATGTCACGTACATCGTCAATTTGCTGCGTGGCCTGGTAGGGGAGCATCAACTGACGGTCGCTACACCGGGTTCGAGTCGCCTGTATCGCCTGGCACAGGGCATGTCTGGGGTGAAAGTTGTCGACATGGCATTCACGACACGCCCATCGTCGTGGTTGGCTGATCGCGCCGCGTTGCGGCATTTGTTGGTCGACAATGCGTTTGATACTGTCCACGTGAACGGCTCGGCAGATCATAAGCAGGTGATGCTGGCATCGCTTGGCTTACGCCATGCTCCTCGCATCGTTTTTACGAAACACAATGATCACGCACTGACGAGCTTTGGGCATCACTTGCGCGCGCGTTTTGCAACCGACCACGTGATTGCTGTCAGCGATTACATCAAAGACCTCTTGTTAAAGTCGCCCTATAAGCGTCAAGCGATCACGACTGTTCGACACGGTATCGACATCGATTATTTTGCACCCGTCAGTGCCTACGAAAAGCTACGCTTGCGTGAGCAATATCTGGGTCCTGATTTTGATAAAAAAATTATTCTTGGTAGCGCTGGCGGAACAGACTACGAGAAAGGTTGGCTAGATTTAGTCACTGCGGTCTCGTTATTGCCGCCCGAGCAACGTGCCAGGTTTCATATTGTTGTTATTGGAGATCAGCCCAACGCCCTGAAGCGCGCTCAGGTTGCCGATTGCGGTATGGCTGAGCAAGTGACTTTTCCGGGTCTGATCGACGACGTACGACCGTTGCTCGCAGCCTGCGATATTGGTTATGTCTTGTCTTATCAAGAGGCCCTGTCATTTGCTTGCCGCGAGTTGATGGCACTTGGTTTGCCCGTCCTCGTGACGCGCGTCGGAGGGTTGCCCGAAAACCTCGCTGATCAACGCGAAGGCTGGATTGTGCCACCGCGTAGCCCTGAGCTAATCAGAAATGTGTTGCAAAAAATCTTGCTTAAGCCAGAGCAGCTTACGCAGATGGGGGCTCAAGCCCGTCAACGGGCCGAGCGTGAATTTAGTTTGGCAGATTTTGTTAAAGCGACGCTGGCGATTTATCACTAGCCGTCGGGCTTTACCTTGAACTTTTTTACGGGCTCTTTGTCGCAGAACATGTCGATTCCAATTTTGATGTATCACCAGGTGGCTGTGCCCGCACCACGTGGCACGTCGTTTCGTGGTTTAACCGTACACCCTCAAAGCTTTGCACGGCAGATGCGCTGGATGCATCGCTTGGGCTATCGCGGCTTGAGCATGCGCGATTTGATGCCTTACCTCAAAAACGAAAAAGTGGGTAAGGTCTTTGGGATTACGTTTGATGACGGCTATCGCAACGTTTTTGAACACGCCTTGCCTGTACTGCAAAAGTATCAATTTACGTCGACCAATTACTTTGTTGCCAATCAATTTGATGGCAGTAATGTGTGGGATCTTCATAAAGGGGTAGCGCATTCAGCGCTGATGTCTAAGCAAGAGATGTTAGCGTGGGCGCGAGCGGGCCAAGAGGTTGGGTCACACACGCTTGATCATGTGCATCTGCCCGAGTTGTCGCTCGAGGCGGCCCGCGAGCAATTGACGCGTTCGCGCCAGGTGCTCTCTGAACTGCTCGGCTCAGAAGTCACCGCCTTTTGTTATCCCTATGGTGATTTCGGGCCCGAACACCGGCGCTTGGCTCAAGAAGCTGGATACACCAACGCCACCAGCACCGCGCGCGGCTTGGCAAATGTTTCAGACGATTTCTACGCGCTCCCAAGAGTCGGAATTTGGCGTACAACGCCACTATTGCGCTTTTTGTTTCAATGCTTAACCCAACACGAGAATCGTCGACGTGTCTGAACGCTTGCGGATCGCACTTCTGATTGATCGCTTTGGTCGTCGCTTTGGTGGCGCCGAAGCCTATGGGGTCAATCTGTTCGAAGTATTAGCGCAGCGCCATGACGTGACCGTGATCGCTCACGATTTTGAGCATGATTTGCCCGTGAAGCAGATTAAGGTCACGGTGAACCGAAAATGGCCAAGTTGGTTGCGTGTGTGGCATTTCGCCTATCAGGCCAAACGGTTAACGCGCGACAATTTTGATGTGGTGCACTCGCACATGAATGGCGGGGCGGGGCATATTCATGTGATTCATGTTGCGCCGATTCGCTATCGCCGCTTGAGTGGCATCAATGCCTGGCGACGCGTGCTGGTGTATTTGCAGCCCAGTAACATCGTGTATTTACTGCTTGAAGCGGCGGCCATGCGCGCCAAAACTGGCTGTCGCGTTGTCGCTGTCTCGCACTGGTTGAAAGAGCGGATACACGATTCTTATGGAGAGCAGCTCGCCGTTGACACGATCGCACCTGGGGCGACCAGTGTGGCGGTTGATCCGGTTTTACGTGCGCAGATTCGTGCCAAGTTGGGTTGGACGCAAGGCGATGTCGGTTGCTTGTTGGTCGCGCGCAACCCCTTGCGAAAGGGTCTCGCCACCGTGCTCGACGCCTTAAGCCAGCTCCCCGAAAATTTTCGACTTGCGGTGGTTGGTGCTCAGCCTGAAATTAAAGACTATTTGGATGTTAATCACCCCAAACTCGTTGCTCGCATCAGTCTGATTCCGCCAACTTCTGAGGTGTCACCGTACTATCAGGCTGCCGATGTTTATGTTCACCCGACCTTGATCGATAGCTTTGGGCTTGCTCCACTCGAGGCGATGGCGCATGGCTTGCCGGTCATCGTCAGCGGCCCAGAGTTTTGCGGGTTTGGTCGCTACGTGACGCATCTTCATGATGCGTGGGTGTTAAACGACCCTCAAGACGCGCGCGAAATCGCCCAAGGTTTGTTTGCGTTGAATTCAGATCACGCGTTGCGCGCAAATCTTTTGCATCACGCGGCCAAACTTGTTGGCTCATTGTCCTGGACAGCTGCAGCGCAAAAATACGAGGCTCTCTATGCAGAGAGCATACAGGCTCGTCGCGATGCTCAAACCCAGCCGCGCAACCAATAGCCAAAAAGTCCTAGATATTCTTTAATGATCGTCCGGCTGGCTTCAAGGCTACGAATATGCGGCAGCCACGGGTTTAAGGGTTCGTCATCGGGCAGTGTGATTTGCGGGGCGCTCGATGCCGGTATGGTGTCAATGCCACGCTTAATAAATGTTGCGAGTGCGCGCGGCATATGCAACGCCGAGGTCACTAACAGTGCCCGTTTGAGGTGAGCGGTTTGCATCATCCGATCTGAAAACTGTGCGTTCTCGTATGTGTAGCGACTATCGTTTTCTAGGATGAGTGCAGACTCTGGGACACCACGTTGGCGCAAGATCTTAGCCATGATGCGCGCCTCACTGACTTTACCTTCAAGTGCTCCGCCCGATAACAAAATCTTTGGTGCGCGTCCGGCGAAGTACAACGCTGCTGCGCGATCGATTCGATCAAAAGCCGTGGCGCGGTTATAGGGCTCAAACCAGTTCGCACGGTTGGCCTGTGTGTTGCCCCCTAGCACCACAATGACATCAGCCCGTGGCGCGCGCGCAGCCTCTTCATAGGCAAAGCGTGTTTCAAGTTTGCCGCCAAAATACAGTGAAGTGATTGGTAGAGACCACAGCAGCATCCAGCCCAGCCCTAACAGCGAGAACAACACCGCCGTGCGTTTATAGGCGCGCAGCGCGCACAGCACCGCAATCAGCAAGAGCAGTAGCCCCAGGCTCGGTGGGTATAAAAATAGATTCGAGAAAGGGATCTGTGAGAGCACTTTTTCTTTATGTGGAAAAGACTTTAGAAAAACAGCACGTTGATCTCATCTTAACGAGAGATAAAAAATTGTTGTGTCTTCTGTACGACTTCGCCCACGGTTGGCCATTGACCCAGTTGACCCAGATTCATGCTTTCAGGGGTCCAAGGGCCAGTGCGTGCCGGGTCAGTGACGCCAAATAGTGTGACCTGTTTGGCGCCGATCGCTGCGCATAGGTGCGACACACCCGAATCATTGCAAATAACAACTTTGGCAAGACGGGTGAGGGCACAAAAGCCACCGAGTCGCAGTGGGTCGATCAAATCGGCAGTCGGAACGGCACGCAGCGCTGCCGCCTGTTCAGCTTTTGGGGGGCACATCGCGACTCGCACACCGTTGTTTTGCAGAATGCGCGTAAACGCATCGAACTGTGGCCAAACTTTTGCTTGCCCTTTGTGGGTGCCGGTAGCGGTCGGAGCGATCAGCACAAAGTCACCGGCCTTCAGACCGGCTGCGTTGAGCTGATCATGGGCACTTTGAGTGTGTTGTTTGGTGAGCGGCAAATGCAAACGGTCGGGCAGTGCCTGCGGTTGTGCATCAATGCCCCACGCTGCTAACGCGTGTTTGGCCAAGGCAAAGTAGCTTTGCACGGCGTGCAAGGGTTCGGTTGGTTTGTGCAGCGGCCAGCGCAAGAGCAAGCTGCGACCATCATCTCGCCAGCCTGCGCTTTGCAGGCCAGCAAGGCGAAAACACAAGGCGCTTGACAGCGAGTCTGGCAACAGTAGACCTCGCCGGTATTGCGGGTGCTTTTTACGCCAGGCGCGCACTTCGCTCACGTCATCGATCAGACGGCCAGACATGGGTAAAAATCCCTCAATCCCTAGGCCCGCCAAGAGATCCTTCGCCCAGCCTCGCGCGCACACGGCAAAGGGTATGTTGAGACGGCGCAGCATATCTAGCACTGGCAAACTCATACACACGTCGCCCACCCAGTTCGGCAGACGGATCAAAATTGGTTCTTGTTGCATTACTTATTTAACCTTAAGTTCATTGCGTAAGGATACGACAAGTGTGCCTGCAGCCCAAGTCCTTCTCACCCGAATGATTTCTAGGGCAGAGGTGCCAGCATGCAGGCTCAAGCGTAAAGGCTCGGTGCACAGGACCTTGCTTCTCTCCCAGAGCGGGTAAACTTCAGCTTTCTGCTGACCAGAGCGTTATTTTGACTCAATTGACCGGCCTCCCTGCTAGCTCATCTTCTCCCCTGAGCATCACTTTGTGGCGTCGTATTTACGAACGCGTTGGTGCCTACTGGAAGGGCCTGGCCCTCGCCGTGCTGTTTATGGCGGGTGCCGCAGCGACGCAGCCGACACTAGCCGTGGCAATGAAGCCCCTGCTTGACGAGGGTTTTTCTGGTGCCAAACCTGAGTACGTTTGGCAAGTGCCTCTTGCCATTATTGCGCTGATTTCCTTGCGAGGGGTCTGTAATTTTTTCAGCGATTATTTGCTGGCCTGGGTGGCAAACAATGTCTTGTTAGGCGTACGCGCCGATATGTTCGAGAAATTATTATCGATGCCCGACAGCGAGTTCAAAAAAGGCGATACCGGACGCCTGTTGAATCGCTTCACGGTTGATGCAGGCAATGTCACAAGCTACGCCACCGATGTGTTGACGGTCGTGGTGCGCGAGTCGTTGGTGGTGATCGCGTCGATCGGCGTACTGCTCTATATGTCATGGCAGTTGACGCTCATTATTTTGCTCACGATGCCGATTTCGGTGTTGATCTCACGCGGCTTCATTGCCCGCATGCGTCGTATTAACCGCGACACCGTCAACATGAACGCCGAACTCACCCGCGTTGTCAACGAGGGAATTGACGGGCAGCGTGTGGTCAAACTGTTTGATGGGTATGCGTTTGAGCGTAAGCGCTTTGCCTATGTCAGCGGCCGTTTACGCCGCTTTGACATGCGGGCTGCGACCTCAGACGCGGCGTTGACCCCGATTACTCAAGTGGTGACGGCGATCGCCGTTGCAGCAGTGATCTCGGTTGCGTTAAGCCAGGGCAATGCCGGCACCTTAACAGTGGGTAGTTTTGCCGCCTTTATGGCGGCACTGGCGCAGATTTTTGATCCGGTTAAGCGCTTAACCAAGGTCGCAAGCCGTACCCAAAAAATGCTCGTGTCGGCCGAAAGCGTGTTTATTTTGGTTGATCAGCCCTCCGAGGTGGATCACGCGACCGGAAGCTTTGAGGGTCGCGTGAACGGTCGAGTCGAATTTAGAGCCGTGTCACATCGTTTTGCAGAGGCCGATGTCGATACATTGGCGCAGATCAGTATCGTTGCTGAACCGGGCCAAACGGTCGCCTTGGTAGGGCGCTCGGGCAGCGGTAAAACCACCTTGGTGAATATGCTGCCGCGCTTTGTCGCCCCAGGCAGCGGTCAAGTGTTGATTGATGGCCGTGATATCGAGTCGGTCTCGTTGCGTAATCTGCGCGAGCAACTTTCTTTGGTCAGTCAGGACGTTGTTTTGTTTGACGACACCATCGCGGTTAACGTAGGGTATGGGGCGCTGCACGATGCCTCTGAAGCTGAAATTCGTGCGGCGTTACAAGCAGCAAACTTGCTTGAGTTTGTGGACAGCCTGCCCTTAGGTATCCAAACGAAAGTGGGTGAAAACGCCACGCGCTTATCGGGTGGGCAACGCCAGCGCTTGGCGATCGCTCGCGCGTTAATCAAAAACGCCCCGATACTCATACTTGATGAAGCCACCTCTGCGTTGGACAATGAATCCGAGCGCCAGGTGCAAGCGTCACTCGAAACCTTGATGAAAGGGCGTACGACGTTAGTGATTGCGCATCGCTTATCCACCGTACAAAACGCAGATAAGATCGTCGTGATGGATCGGGGAAGGGTCGTCGAGCAGGGTTCTCACGCCGAGCTGTTGGCTCTGGGCGGGGCTTACGCCGGCTTATATCAAATGCAATTTCGTGATGAGTAGAGTAGGGCATCCGGTTTGACAAAATACCTAGTTCTCCCGATTACCAGCTAGACACGAATGAAGTGAAACATAAGATTTATCCAATAAATATATAAAAATATTGATATTATTTTTTAAAAATTAGTCCATTTATTCTAAAAAACAGATTATTGATAATTAAATAAATCCGGATATATAAAAATAATCTAAAGCGATTTAATCTTCAGGTCAGGGCGACAGGGGCAAACATGAGTCATCCAAGCGATCCAATTACCGAGCAGTTAGCGAGCGCCGCGTTGGCCAGATTCGGCGAAACGTTTATCGTTCCCGAGGGGCTGCCCAATGCGAGCGAACTCTTACGCATGCTGACCCATAGTTCACATCGTCGCTGGACCGAGCAGCCGATCGACGCCGACCTCCTGAAGCTGCTATTCGCCTGTGCCTTATCGTCACCCTCTAAGTCTGACTTACAGCAGGCCGACATCATCAATGTGACAGACCGCGAAAAAATCAAAGCGATCGCGTCATTGATCCCCGATATGCCTTGGATCAACGACGCGCCGGTATTTTTAGTCTTCTGCGGTAACAATCGTCGGATTCGCCAGATCGGCGCGTGGCGCGGCAAGCCGTTCGTGAACGAACACCTTGATCACTTTATGAATGCTGCGGTTGATGCCGGCTTAGTCCTGGCGCAGTTCATTCGCGCAGCCGAGGCAGTTGGTTTGGGCGTTGTGCCCATTAGTGCAGTACGCAATCATTCGCGTGAAACCAGCGACCTTCTTGGTTTGCCTGAGGCGGTGTTTCCGATTGCAGGCTTGTGTGTGGGCTACCCCGTCGAAGGCGGGCGCATTATCCCTCGCTTGCCCTTGGGAACAACCGTGCATACAAATCAGTTTGACGAAGTCGATGTTCGCACTCAAATCGACGAGTACGATCAGCGCCGCCATGCCTTGTTTCCCTTACGTAAACAACGCCACAGCGGGCGCTACCCCGATGTTGAATTCAACGGCTGGTCTGAAGATAAAGCCCGGCATTATTCAATGCCCGAGCGCGACAATTTTGGCGAATATATTCGCGCGCAAAAATTTAGCTTGAAATAAGGTGTTCGACCTCAAGGTTTTGTTGTGCTTGAGTCTTGATGGCTGTAGGGCATATGTGCCACGCTCGGTCGCACGTGTGCGACTCAGCGTCTAGTAGTCGGGCAGGTTTTTAACGGGTTTTTTTGACGGTTTTAGCTCAGCACAATATCGTACTGTTCCTGGCTGTAGTCTCTGGCCACCTCAAGCGATATTCGTTTGCCCACAAAATCCCCGAGCAACGCAAGATGTTGGCTCTCTTCTTCTAAAAATAGATCAACAACATGTTGCGAAGCCAAAATTTTAAATTCGCGCGGATTAAATTGCCTTGCCTCGCGCAAAATCTCGCGCAATATCTCATAACAAATGCTGCGATTCGTTCGAACGTTGCCCCGCCCCTGGCACGTTGGGCAGGGCTCGCACAGTTGGTGCGCCAGTGAGTCGCGCGTGCGTTTGCGTGTCATCTCGACCAGACCCAATTGCGTAAACCCATTGACCGTCATGCGGGTTCGGTCAGGCGCCAAGGCTTTCTGTAGTTCAGCCATGACAGCTTCGCGATGACCCGGTTCATCCATATCAATAAAGTCAATGATGATGATCCCGCCTAGATTGCGCAGCCGCAACTGGCGGGCAGCAGCCTGTGCTGCCTCGAGGTTGGTTTTAAAAATCGTGTCGTCAAAATTGCGACCCCCAACAAAACCGCCTGTATTGACGTCAATTGTGGTGAGCGCCTCAGTCTGATCAATGATTAAGTAGCCGCCCGATTTCAAATCAACGCGGCGCGAAAGCGCCAATTTGATTTCTTCTTCAATGTTGGCCGTGTCAAACAACGGACGCTCGCTGCTGTGATGTTCAAGGCGTGCTGTGACTGACGGCGTGTAAGTTTGAGCCCAGGTCTCGAGTTCTGCATAGGTGCTACGCGAATCCATCAAGATGCGGTGCGTACTGGGTGTGACCATATCGCGCAATACGCGTTGCGCCAGGCTGAGGTCCTGGTGTAACAAGCTCGTAGCGGGTAGTGTGCGCGCGGCCTGCTGCACGTTGGCCCAAAGTTTTTGCAAATAGGCCAGATCCGCCGCAAGCTCGTCGTCTGTCGCAAGCTCTGCCTGCGTGCGCACAATAAATCCGCCACCCTCGGTTGCCGGAACAAGCGCTTGTACTCGGTCACGCAAGGATTGGCGCTCGCTCTCAGAACCAATCTTTTGTGAAATCCCGATATGCGGTTCGTGGGGCAGGTAGACCAACATTCGTCCTGCAATACTAATTTGCGTTGAAAGACGTGCGCCCTTCGTGCCAATGGGATCCTTAATGACCTGAGTCATGAGGCTTTGCCCCTCAAACAAGAGCTTTTCTATTGCAATAGGGGGCGTGTTTTGCGTGCGCGCCTGACGATTTTCACGAAGGTCGGCAATGTGTAAAAACGCGGCTTTCTCGAGGCCAATATCAATGAAAGCGCTTTGCATACCGGGTAAGACGCGGACCACCTTACCAAGATAAATGTTACCGACCTGTCCACGTTGAATGGCGCGCTCTATATGGAGTTCTTGTACCGCTCCCTGTGCCACCAAGGCCACGCGGGTCTCAAATGGGGTGACGTTAATTAGAATATCTTCGGTCATGAGTTTCTCAGGGTAGATGTGCTGTACGTATTCATGCTATATTAGCGGGCTTGGCAGGACAAAAGTTTTTGAAAGTGTTTTTTGCAGTCGTCAGTGAAAAATTATTTAAAACCTAATTTGACACAGACAAAAAAATGCCTCATAATCTCGTTTCTGTGCTGATGACAAAACAAAGACAGGCAACTGGCTCTGAGTCAAAAGCGAAGTAAGCAGTACCGAATACCTTGTTCTTTAAAAATTTGACAACCGATAAGTGTGGGCGCTTGGAATGAGTG
>CALFXX010000028.1 GCA_937952975.1 uncultured Alcaligenaceae bacterium | reverse complement strand
GTTTGCCTCACCGCTACCCGATGCTGTTGATTGATCGGGTACTAGAAATGGTGCCCGGCAAGTCAATCAAGGCACTTAAAAATGTCTCGATTAATGAGCCTTTTTTTGTTGGCCACTTTCCGCATCATCCTGTGATGCCAGGCGTGCTTATTCTAGAAGCGATGGCCCAGGCCGCAGCTATTTTTTCGTTTGCTGAAGAAACGGGTCTTAAACCCAAAGATCAAGAAAGTGTTTACTACTTTGTTGGCATTGACGGCGCGCGTTTTCGCAAGCCTGTGCTGCCCGGTGATCAATTGCATATCGAAGTTGTCGCCGAGCGTTTAGGCAGCAAAATTTGTAAGTATCAAGGGCGCGCCTTTGTCGATGGACAAGAAGTCGCAGAGGCTAAACTCATGTGTGCGATTCGCCCAGTAGAGTAAACATGTCAGCGCTCATTCATACGACCGCTTTGGTCGACCCGTTGGCTCAATTGCACCCAACCGTCAGCGTTGGCCCTTATTCGATTGTTGGGCCAAACGTCAAAATCGATGCCCACACAAAAATCGGTTCTCATTGCGTGATTGATGGTTACACCACGATTGGGCAAAACAATCACTTCTATCGTTTTTGTTCAGTGGGTGGTATGCCACAAGACAAAAAGTATTCGGGCGAGCCCACACGGCTTGAGATTGGCGATCGCAACATGGTGCGCGAATACGTGACAATCAACACGGGTACTGTCCAAGATGTTGGCGTCACGCGCTTAGGATCCGACAATTGGGTCATGGCCTACGTTCATGTCGCACATGACTGCCAAATCGGAAGCAACGTTATTTTGGCCAATGGCGTACAGATGGGTGGCCATGTACACATTGGTGATTGGGCGATTGTCGGTGGCTTGGCAGCCGTTCATCAATTTGGGCGCATTGGTGCTCATAGCATGACCGGTGGACAAAGCGCCTTGCATATGGACGTCCCACCCTATGTGATGGGGTCTGGTAATCCGTGCGTGCCCGTAGGGGTCAATGTCGAAGGCCTGAAGCGGCGTGGGTTTTCACCCGAAGCCATTAGCGCTTTGCGCGACGCCTATAAATTGATTTATCGCCGCGGTCTTTCTTTAGAAGAGGCGCGTGCACAAATGCGCGAGCGGCAGGCCCAAGAACCTGCGGTTGCTCCCGCTTTACAAGTCATGCTTGATTTTCTGGATAGCAGCACTCGGGGCATTATTCGCCCATGACCTGGAGGCTTGGCCTTGTTGCGGGTGAACCTTCGGGGGATTTGATCGCGGCAAGAGTGTTGGCCGGAGTCCAACGTGCCGATTCTGAGGTTGTGGCTGAAGGGATCGGCGGGCCGCAACTGATTCAACAGGGTTTGTCACTTTGGCATCCCATGCAGGCGTTGACGGTGTTTGGGTACCTTGATGCGCTTAAACAAGTGCCCACCTTGGTACGCACCTATCTTGACGTCAAACGGCGTTGGCTTGAACAGCCGCCAGAAGTCTTTTTGGGTATCGACGCGCCTGACTTTAATTTGCGTCTAGAGCACAGGCTCAAGCAGGCAGGGATCCCGACCGTGCACTTAGTGAGCCCCTCGATCTGGGCTTGGCGGTACGAGCGAATCCATCATATCCGAGAGGCGGTATCGCATATGTTGGTGATGTTTCCGTTTGAAGAAGCCTTATATCAAAAAGAAAAAATCCCTGTAACCTTTGTTGGTCATCCTTTGGCCGATGCCATCCCACAAGAACCTGACCGTGCAGCGGCGCGTAAACGTTTAGCACTTGACCCAGAGGCGAGGGTGTTGGCACTGCTGCCAGGAAGTCGCGCCTCTGAGATCAAATGGATAGCCCCGCGGTTTTTGCAAACCGTTCAGCGTTTACAAAAACGTGACCCGCGGTTGCAGGTGGTGGTGCCAATGGTCAACTCGGCCCGGCTTGCCGAGTTCAGGCAAATCTTAAAAAATCATCCGGTTGAAAACCTTCATGTTTTAACGGTGCAATCTACGGCAGCGCCTACGCGCCCCGTTGCATGGGATGCGCTTGAGGCGTGCGATGTCGCGCTGGTTGCGAGTGGTACGGCGACGCTTGAGACCGCGCTCTTTAAACGGCCGATGGTGATCTCGTATGCAGTGTCGCCTTGGGTGCGTCGAGTCATGGCGTGGAAATCAGGTCAACAAAGACCTTATGTGCCGTGGGTCGGGCTGCCCAATGTTCTGCTCAACGATAGCGTGGTACCCGAGCTAATACAAGAAGACGCGACCCCCGAGAAGCTTGCCGAAGCGGTCTTTGAGAAATTCATCAACGAGTCTAAAGCGCGTGAAATTGAGGGGCGGTTTCATACGTTGCACCACTCTTTAAGGTGCGACACCGCAAGTCGCGCAGCCCAAGTGATCTTAGAGCTTGCGCATCAATCACGCAGTACTGCAAAGGGCTTGAGTCGTTCAGACCTTGCAAAGCCATGAGTCGCAGTGTGCAACACAGTCTATTCGCGAGCATAGATCCGTCGGCTGAGTGGTGTGCGGGCGTTGACGAGGCGGGTCGTGGGCCGCTTGCAGGTGATGTGTATGCGGCGGCCGTGATCCTTGATCCGAATCAACCCATTGAGGGCTTAGCAGACTCAAAGATCTTGTCTGAAAAACGCCGTGAGGCTCTGGCGCCGCTGATTCAGCAGCGTTCACTGGCCTGGTGCGTCGCGGTTGCGACCGTGCAAGAAATCGATCAGCTTAATATTTTGCAAGCAACGTTACTTGCCATGCAACGCGCGGTTCAGGGCCTGAGCATTGCTCCTCAGTTAGCCTGGGTGGATGGTAACCAGGCGCCGCGCCTAGCCTGCCGGGTGCAGACCGTTGTGAAGGGCGATTCGCTTGTGCCGGCAATTTCAGCGGCTTCGATCTTGGCGAAAACAGCACGCGATGCCGAGCTGCTTAGATTGCATACTGAATTTCCTGAGTATGGTTTTAATTTGCACAAGGGGTACGGTACTGCGTTACATATGGCGCGCTTAAAAGAGTTTGGTCCTTGCCCTGCGCACCGTCGCAGTTTTGCCCCTGTCAGACGTCTATTGGAAGTAAATTGAAACATATTGAATCGCGCGCAAACCCTTTGTTTAAGCAGCTGTTTAAATGGCAGTCAAGCGCAGGACGACGCGGTGAGCCCGTCATTCTTGACGGCATTCATCTTTGCGAGTCATGGTTAGGTGTGGGTCGTCCGCCGCAATACGCAATTTTTGATATCGACCGAATCCAAGAGCCTCAGTTGCGTGCGTTGATTGAGCGGCTCGCTCCCGAGCTGTGTTTGACCATGTCAGGTGGCCTGCTTGGCGGCTTGTCTGGCTTCAACACCAATCAAGGCGTTCTATTCGTGGTTCAACCTAAGGTCGATACCTTACCGATGCGCATCAAAGAGTCGGTAGCGGTGTTAGATCGCATACAAGACCCCGGCAACGTGGGCACCTTGCTACGCACGTGTGCGGCGGCCGGCATCAAACGTGTGTTTGCCACAACCGGTACTGCAACGCTGTGGTCCCCCAGAGTCTTGCGTAGCGGTCAAGGGGCACATTTTGCGTTACGTCTGCACGAACAAGCCGACCTCGAGGCAATGATCGCGACGCTCGAAATTCCGCTTGTCGTGACCTCGTTGACTGACGCACAAGACTTGTTTGCGACAACGCTCCCCGAGCACTGTGCGTGGGTGTTTGGCAATGAAGGGCAGGGCGTTGACGCGTCTTTACTCAACCGTGCCAATTTACGCGTCAAGATCGCCCATGATCTTGCAGGTGCTGAGTCGCTAAACGTCACAGCAGCGGCTGCAATTTGTTTATTTGAACAACGCAGGCAGCATGACAAGCCGACTTGACAGCGTGGCTCATTTTAGTACGTCGAGTGCTTATCTAACCCAACTTCTTGCATGACAGTTGTTGAAATTTCTTCAATCGATTTGGTTGTGGTTGAGAGCATCGGAATCGAATCGCGACGCATCAGGCGCTCGGCTTCAGCCACTTCGTGACGACATTGTGCAAGCGAGGCGTACACGCTATCGGGTCTGCGCTCGTTACGCACCTCGGTTAAACGCTCAGGTTGAATCGTGAGCCCAAACAATTTATGTTTGTATTGTGTGAGTGTGCCTGGCAGAGAATTGCGCTCAAAGTCTTCAGGGATGAGAGGAAAGTTTGCAGCTTTAATCCCGTATTGCATCGCCAGATATAAGCTCGTTGGTGTTTTGCCGCAGCGTGAGACACCAATCAAAATGACATCGGCTTGTGCCAGGCCTCTGACAAATTGGCCGTCGTCGTGTGCCAGACTAAAGTTGATCGCTTCGATGCGATTACGATAGGCAATCGAGCTGACTGATAAATGCGACTTACCAATTGAGTGACTCGATTTAACACCCAGATTATGTTCAAGTGGTTCGACGAACGCACCAAACAAATCTAGAAACAGTGCGTTGGCGACCTTAACGCGTGCCAAGATGTCAGGATTGACGAGCGTCGTGAACACAATAGGCTGATTGCCCTGATCAATTGCACAGCGATTGATACGTCCAACAACACCATCCGCTTTCTCAACAGTATCGACAAACGGCATGCGAACTTGCTTGAAACTGACGGATTCAAATTGCGATAAAACTGAATGGCTAAACGTTTCGGCCGTAATCCCAGTGCCATCCGAAATGATAAAGACGGTGCGGTCGAGCGGCGAGCTATTCATTAAATTTTTAAG
>CALFXX010000027.1 GCA_937952975.1 uncultured Alcaligenaceae bacterium | reverse complement strand
GGGCGGCGTCTGGTGGACGCGATTTACCGTTGCCGGAAATGAAGCGCGCTACTCGCTACGAACACGCGATAGACGGACTGCGCAAAAAGAAGCTAATCGCCTAAGAGAAGAGGCACTCGGTCGCCTATATCGAGGCGAAACCCGTATGCACTGGCAAGAGGCCGTGGCGGAATGGGCCGTTTGGCTACAAAGGGAAGTAAGCCCGTCTACCGCTCAACGCTATGCAGTATCAATCAAGCAGCTTGAGCCCGCGTTTGGACATTTACAAATCGACCAGATCGGCAAGGTTGAGATTGTCGCCTTTATCAAAGCCAGACAGAAACAAATTACCCGAACAGGCCAGAAAGTCACGAACGCCACGATCCGGCGGGATTTGGTCGCCCTCTCCTCGCTACTGGCTTATGCGGATGATCAGGGATGGCGAGAAGGAAATCCGGCCTTTGATCGGTTGCGCTCAATATCCGAAAAGCGAGATCCGATTACATTGCCAACCGAGGCTGACCTTGAGCGGGTCTTTGCCAAACTCCCTGGCAATCTATCGGCTATGGCAAGGTTCTCCTATCTTACCGGATGCCGACAGGGAGAGCTTGCCACGCTCGAATGGAGCGCCGTCAAGGGCAGTCAGCTCACAATCATAGGCAAAGGCCGCAAACGCCGGACAATCGCCCTTAGCAAGGCCGCTGTCGCGATCCTAGCAGCCATCCCCCGCCATATAAAGAGTAAGGTGATTTTTCACCATGACGGCCTGTCCTGGGCAAGCGTTGCCCCAGCCTTTGGTCGCGTGACGCGATCCGTACAAAAGTCGGCACAAAAATCAGGTACAGAATTTACCCGATTCCGGTTTCACGACCTTCGCCACGCTTATGCAGTTAACTCATTGAAATCAGGCAAATCTATCTATCTAGATTTAGACACCGCCCATGCCAGGGCTCAACTGGTTAATCCTACGGCTTTTTTCGCCGCTAATCGTGATCGCCTGATTGTTCTAGATGAAATTCAAAATCAACCAGAGTTGCTGAGCGAACTACGCGGCGAAATTGATGCCGATCGCCGGCCTGGTCGGTTTTTATTACTCGGTTCGGCCTCGTTCAAGTTATTAAAGCAGTCTCAATCACTGGCTGGGCGACTGTCTTTGGTGGATATGTCGCCGTTAGTATTAAGCGAGGTTTTTCAGACCTTTAATGACACGCAAACGCTCTGGCTCAGAGGCGGGTTTCCAAATAGCTATTTGGCTAAAACAACCAATGCCTCGTGGGATTGGCGTGACGCACTGATACGACACTTCTTGAATACAGACTTACCGAGTTTGGGTATCGCGGTCGAACCGCAGTTGATGCACCGCTTTTGGCGAATGGTGGCGCATCTGCACGGTCAAATGTTTAATGCCTCAGCGGTGGCAACGTCGTTGGGCGTCTCTGCCCCTAGCACTGGGCGCTACCTCGACCATCTATGCGACGCGCTTATGGTTCGTCGGCTTGAGCCCTATTACGTGAACCTTGGTAAGCGTTTGGTCAAAACACCAAAAGTGTACGTGCGCGATAGCGGTTTGTTGCACAGCCTTCTTGGCATTCGCGAAGTCAACGACCTACTTGGGCACCCAAGCACTGGCGCCTCGTGGGAAGGCTTTGTCGTTGAACAAATCGCAGCGCACCTACCGACGGGCGCTTCGATGTACTTTTACCGCACCGCCGCCGGCGCAGAGCTCGACGTGGTGGTTGAATTGGGGTTACGAAAACTAGGTTTTGAAATTAAGTTTTCAAGCGCACCCAAAGTGACAAAAGGCTTTTGGTTGGCCTGCGAAGATGTTGGCGTTGATGCGGCCTATATTGTTGCGCCCGTGCAAACGGGGTGGCCTGTACAAGCAAAGGTCGAAGTGATCGGCGTCATGGATATTGCACAGCGCTTGGCGAAGCATTTTGATGTTTAACAAACAAACCAATTAACTCAAACCTTACATCTATGGATCCACGCCTACTCGACGCGTTACGCAACGCCCCTAGTCTCGACTTATATGAACTTAACCTGACCGTGCGTCAGATGCTCTCTGATCCGCAGCGTATTCTCGGTGTGCGCACTCAGTTGCATCTTGGATCGCGGGTGAGGTACTTTCATCATCAAACCCAAGTGCTCACGCCTGGGGTCGTTGTGGAATTTCGGGCAACAGAAGTTGCGATTCAAGACGAAGCCACCCGTCAACAGTGGTGGCTTCCTTACGCGGCAATTATTACTAACCCCGACGCGCACCCTTCACCGGCAGCTTCGGCGCCCAAGCCCGAAAAATCGAACGTTGATTTCAGAACCGGCGACACCGTTGGCTTTTCCGACAAATATCTTAGAGAACATTTTGGTACCGTCGTGCGCGTAAACGAAAAAACTATTTCAATTGACAGTGATGGCGGACGATGGCGCGTATCGCCAAAACTATTACGTAAAATTATTGATCTTTGAGGCGAAGTAGCCAGACCATCACTGTTTGTTAGAAGCGCGCCAAGTAGCCAACGCCGCCTGACCCCCTCTTAACTCGAGACGCTACCTCGAGCCTCGATGTCGCTCGCGTGCAACAGTCACGCGTTTGCCTCACGAATTTGGCCAAAGAAAATGTTAAATCCTTACCGCAATGATCCCAAAAACCTTACCTCATTGCTCCCATCAAGAAAACCTGATTGGCTTGTGGAGTGATTGCAATCAGCGCTTGCAGATGTTCTGCAAGCTGTTCAGGAGTCAACGAGGCATGCGTAGCGGCAACTATCAGCGCGTGATAAAGCTCACGCACCTCGTATTGATCAATTTCATAGCCATAACCAAGACCAATCCATTTAAACGCGGCCAACCCTGACGCCAACGCAAATCCTGGACGTTTTTCTGCATAATCTCTACAGGCTCTGAATAACGTGCGCGGATCAGTCGGACTATCTTGAATCAGTGCGATGGCACGATCATAGAGACCCGCATCTTTTGCTGCGGCAAACCATTTACCTTTATCTAGTGGGTCTCGGTCGACAAGGTCGTTTAACACTTCGGCTTGGTCTTTATGCGGATATTTTTTTGTAATCGCTCTAAACGTCGCTAAATTTGTTGTGGCCTGATTAGCAATCAGACCGTAGCGCTGATACGCCTCTTCGTGCAAACCAGACGAGAGCAAAATATCTTCGCAAATTTCTGCAATCTCATACTCGCTGACGTATGGCCCCCGATTCGCGTGCGCGTATTGAATCGCCTCTGTTTTTTTACCTTGTGCAAAAAGCGCCTTGATCAACCATCTCTGGTCATGCCAGTGTTTGTGTTGAGCGTGGGTGACGAGTTCTTTTATTTCATCGTAGCGACCAGAGAAATACAGTGCGGATAAGCAAGCTTCTTTACCGTCATAGGTGGCAAAGGCTTTTTCTTCGAGCATCACGTAACGTGTGGTGGGTAAAAACGTGTCCGCCCAGTGCGAGGCCAACTCGCGGGTGGCGCACAACTCACCCCAAAACGTTTTTAAATGCTCGATATAGGGCATTTGATCGTCTTCTATCGCTTGCCAAAGCCGATCGAGCCATTTTTCTTTTATGACCGCGTCTTCTGAACCTGTCGCAATAATTGGAACAAGTACCTCAATGGCTTTATTCACAGCCGAACCAAGGGCTCCCGAAGAACTATCAACATGCATGAGCGCGGGTGATAATTTTTCTAATAGTAATACCGCACCCTCAGCCGCGAGCGCTGGCTCTTTACGAGCGATCTTACGGATCTCAGTCAGCGCTTCTTTAATCCTTTTAATTGGCAGGTCAGATTTCCAACCAAATATATCGCGACGAAAACGCGGCGCAAATTCCCATTTATGTTTGTTCATAGGTGATGTCGTGCTTGTCCCAACATTTGCGCGTTGTAGGTGATTGGCTTTTATGAGTTTGCCTGAAGCCTCAGGAACCCAGTACGTCATCTAGGTACTGTTGAAGCATATTATTCCAGGCACATTCAAGTAACTCTATTTTTGCACGCTAAGCGTGCAGATTTAATGTTAGCTTCAAGGCTGTTCAACCTCCTCATTTTAAAAAAATATACAAAATTCTTGACATAAATAACCAAAATCTACGTACTTATTGACAAACTAGGGTCATACAGTGATTTATGAGCACTTTTATTGACAAAGCGTTCAAGCGAGGCGCTCGTAACGCAAGGCAACGCACTTGCATTGACCAGACAAGGCGATTGCATTACCATTCGTGTTATTGACCCCCTCACCGGAGCGCGCAATGGCTGCCATCCTTGAAGTTGAATCCACCCTAACCGATCGCTACCAAACCACGATCCCTGAGGCAGTTCGGCGAGCCTTAAAGCTAGGCAAGCGAGACAAGATTCATTACACGGTCCTCCCTAGCGGTGAGGTCGTAATTTCGCGAACAGAAATTACTGAAAAAGACGATCCTGTACTCGAGCAATTTTTGAGCTTTCTTTCCAATGACTTTGCCCAACATCCTGAACGGCTTCAGACCATTGACGCCAACTTGGTACAACGTATTCGTTCGTTGGTCGGTGGCATCGAGGTCGATCTCAATTCTGCGCTTTCGCCAGAGGATGAGTAAGCTTGAGTCAACCTGCTCCTTTTTTAGTCAATGACTGGGTACTCTTTGCCCACCCCCTATTTCTTGCCGAGGTCGAAACACTGGCTCAGCAAGTCGAACGACTCAAGCATAAAGACCCAATCGGTTACACCAAAAAAAATGCGACTAAGCGACTGGCAGCAATTGCAAAACTCGCGTTTGAAGTCATCCCACAAGATCCGGCGCGCGCCGAATACCGGCAAGGCAACACGTTAGATGACGAACACAAGCACTGGTTTCGCGCCAAGTTCTTTCAACAGTACCGACTATTCTTTCGCTATCACGCGTCCAGCAAAGTGATTGTTTACGCATGGGTCAATGACGACGCCACCAAGCGCGCCTACGAAAGCAGCGACGATGCTTACCGTGTCTTTCGCAAGATGCTAGAAAGTGGACATCCTCCGGGCGACTGGGATCAACTGCTGGCCGAGGCACGGACCGAGGGCGATCGGCTTCAGCGCCTCGCGGCAGCCAAGGCTTTGAGATTCAATGAAGGCGACTGACTAGCAATTAGGATTCGGCCGATTCCATTTATCCGTGCCGCCACCGCCAGGCCCGCTGTAGCAACCGCCACCCGGGGCAGT
>CALFXX010000026.1 GCA_937952975.1 uncultured Alcaligenaceae bacterium | reverse complement strand
ATGAACACGTGCCCAAGCCACGACTGCAGCAAGGTGCGCAATTCTGGGTCGCTAATACGCAACAGCGACGTGAGGGGCGTCAGGCCCGCTGGCGCCGCAGCCGCTGCGGCGGCAACCGGCAATTGATAAAACGCTAAACGCGAAGGCGGGGCATCAGCCGCAAAGGCGCGCACCCAATCCAGATTACGCACTTCAAGGCCGGTCATGCGTTCGTTGAGCACGGCCTCAATGGCAGTCTCCCAACCCGGCTCAACGTGCAGCTTTTGCCATAAACGCCCCAACGTGGTGAGCTCATGCTTAGCCAGCCATGGCTCAAGCGCTCCTTTCTTTTGTACATCTTCTTGCAGGCGTACTAAAGCCGACAAACGGGCGTCTAAGCGGGCCAAGGCCTCGGCTTCAGTCAGCGCTGTTTGCTGCGCCTGATTGCGCTGAGCATCGGCCTGCGGCAAGCGGTCTTCAAGGTCTGACAGTTTGCCCTGCGCCTCTTCGAGCAGCTCTTCTGAGGACACTTTGTCACCGGTCAGTTGCTCAAGCGCAGCCAAATCAGGCGATTCAACGCCTTTTAATTCTTGCGTCAAGCGCTCGCGGCGCAACTCAAGCGCTTGCAACTGCCGATCAGAGTCGCGCTGCGTTTGAGCCGCCAGCGCCAGGCTTTGTTCGACCCGCGCCAGAGTCATACGCATTTCTTCGCGTGCACTTGCCGCTTCGCGGACGCGCGCTTCGATCTCAGGCAAACCGGCTTGCGCCGCTAAGGCAAGTTCGCGCGCCTCTTCCGAACGCGCCGCGCTTGTGGCGAGTTCATCTTCGCCATCCAAAATTTGTTGTTGGCAGTGCTCGCGTTGAGACTCCCACTCGGTGATTTGCACTTGCAATTGTGCGCGTCGAGTTTGCACCCGGTTACGCGACTCAACGACGTGTCGAATCTCAGCTTCAAGGCTACTGACTTTGGCATTGGCCTCGTACAACGCGCCTTGCTCGGCATGCACCGCATCGCCGGCTGCGTAATGCGCCTGACGGCGTGACTCGAGCGCGGCTTCGCTGGCACGCAAGCCAGCCGTTGACGCTTCGAGCTCGGTGTGAGCGCGTTCAATATTTTGTTGCGTACGATCGCGCTCTTCTTGCGCTGCGGCTTCTTTTAAAAACCAAAGGGCATTTTGCTTGGCCTCACCTTCGGTTTGCAAGCCACGATATTCGCGCGCGACTTCGGCTTGACCCTCTAGCTTTTCGAGTTGCGAGCCGAGTTCTCGCAAAATATCTTCAACACGCACAAGATTTTCGCGGGTATCTGACAAACGATTTTCGGTTTCGCGTCGGCGCTCTTTGTAGCGCGAGACACCAGCCGCCTCTTCGAGATACACACGCAATTCTTCAGGCTTGGCTTCAATCAGGCGATTAATCATGCCCTGGCCAATAATGGCGTAGCCGCGCGAACCTAAACCTGTACCGAGAAAGATATCGTAAACGTCTCGACGCCTGACCTGCTGGTTGTTGATGAAATAGCTACTGGTGCCGTCGCGGGTCAATACCCGGCGCACCGCGATTTCGCCGTAGCTGGCCCACTGTCCGGTTGCACGACCATCGCTGTTATCAAACACCAGCTCGACTGAGGCGCGCGCCGAGGCTTTACGCTGACTTGAACCACTAAAAATCACGTCTTGCATGGATTCGCCACGCAACTCAGACGCACGGCTTTCGCCCATCACCCAACGCACCGCATCAATGATGTTGGACTTGCCGCAACCGTTAGGCCCCACCACGCCAACCAGCTGGCTCGGGGTTGGGATCACGGTCGGATCGACAAAAGATTTGAAGCCGGCAAGTTTGATCTGGGTCAGGCGCACAATATTTAGACACAATTTGGGGTGGAATACCCCTGATCATAACGCAGCCTGAGGTGAATTTAGCCTTGACAAGCAGCGCGAATGGCTGTTCTACCTCAATCTATACCAAGGGCAATCCCTCATTCTCTTTTCGCTCAAAATCCCGCATTGTTGCGTGCCTTGTCTTGACGTAAAAACCCAAGGATCTGTCGGTATACTCGAACTGAGGTGGAGCGGGCCAACAACCGCCGCGCCACGAGATAATTTTGGATTTAACCCTTTTTTAAAAGACGCACCACTTGAACAGAGGCTTTTTTACCGTTATGGCGGCGCAAGCGCTTTCTTCGCTTGCCGACAATGCGCTGTTTATTGCCGCAATCGCGCTGATTCAACAGCTGCACGGCCCCGACTGGATGGCCCCCATGATGAAATGGTGGTTCGCCGCCTCATATGTGCTGCTTGCCGCCTTTGTCGGTGCGATTTCTGACTCTTACCCCAAGGGTCGAGTCATGTTTGTCACCAATGCCATCAAGGTCAGTGGCTGCGCGCTGATGTTCTGTTATGCCTTTTTGGGCTTATCGACCGGTGCGCAAGTCAATTTAGTCTGCGTGGCCTATGCCCTGGTGGGGATTGGTGCTGCAGCGTATTCGCCTGCAAAATACGGCATCGTCACAGAAATGCTGCCTCCGCTGCAGCTGGTCAAGGGTAATAGCTGGATTGAAGGCTTAACCATTTTGTCCATTATTCTGGGTACGCTGGTAGGCGGCGTACTCGTGTCGCCTAGCGTTTCAGGTTGGTTGCTCACGCATCCTTGGCTCAGTGGTTTTGTACAAACTCCGGCCGAGGCTGCGATTTTGGTGATCGCGCTGGTCTACGCTGCGGCAGCGGTCTGCACACTGATGATCCCAAAGACTCACATTAGCTACCCCAAGCAACAAAAAAACCCCTTCAGCCTGATGAAAGCGTTTTGGGGCTATGTTCTCATTCTCTGGAAAGATAAACTGGGACAAATCTCACTGGCCGTCACCACCCTGTTTTGGGGCGCAGGTGCGACCTTGCAGCTGATCGTAATCGAGTGGGGCCGCAGCCATCTAGGCTACCGTCTTGATCAAGCGTCGATTTTGATGGGGATCACTGCCATCGGCACCATTGTCGGCGCAGTCCTTGCTGGGCGGGTCGCTCTGCCACGCGCTTTAACGGTCTTACCGCTAGGCGTTGCGATGGGCTTTATCGTTCTGTTGATGCCCTTTGTTCAATCCTCTTGGACCATCAATATTCTTGGCGTCGAGCTTCCTTGGGCAGCCTATATTCTGCTCATTTTGATTGGCCTGACCTCGGGCTATTTTGTTGTGCCTATGAATGCGCTTCTGCAGCATCGTGGTCACGTGCTGCTGTCGGCGGGTCACTCGATTGCAGTACAAAATTTCAACGAACAGTTAAATATTTTGTTAATGGTGGCGATTTATACCGTGCTGTTGTGGCTACAGCTGTCGATTAGCATCATCATCGGAATTTTTGGCGTGTTAGTCGCCGGCATGATGCTGGTGCTGATTCGTTGGAATCAAATCAACCTGAAACAAAACCCCAAGCTGCTTGCTGAAATTGGGCAAGAGGGGCACGGCAAAGCACTGTAGCCGGCTACGCCGCACCAATTAGGCGCTACTAAAACCCACCAAGCGCTGCCTAACGAGCGCTACCTAACAAGCGCTACCTAACAAGCGCTGCCTAACGATCGCCGCCTGCCTAGCGCCGTAGCGTACGCAGCAACTGCAAATCTTGCCAGGCTGCTGCTTTGTCTGCGGGGTGGTTTAATAAATAGCCGCTGTGATAACTCACAACCAAGGGGATTTTTTGCCCCGCTATGTCAATTTCATGAATCCGGCCGCGCAAGTCTTGCAACGGCTCGTCTGTATTCAACAGTGTTTGTGCAACAACGCGCCCCAATGCCAAGATGCTGAAGGGGCGTAATAACTCAAGCTGACGCACCAGGTACGACTGACACGCCGCGATTTCTTCGCGTAGCGCAAGCCGGTTTCCAGGAGGGCGGCATTTCACTAAATTAGTCAGATAGACATCTCGTGTACGCGCACTCCCTATCGTTGCCAGCATTTGATCGAGCAACGCGCCCGATTCAGCCATAAAGGGCAGTCCCTTGCGGTCATCTTGCTCGCCCGGGCCATCACCAATCACCAAAATAGCGGGCTGCGTCACGCCCTGTCCCATCACCACTTGGTCACGCTGGCGACACAGCCCACAAGCCTGACAAGCAGCGGCCGCACGCGCTAAGGCCTCTAGATCTGGCGCCGCAGCGGCAGCAGCAGCCGTCAATGCCGTCATGGCAGCAATGCTCGCCGCACTCATGGGGGCTGGGGCTTGCTGGGGTTTGCTCGTCGCGCCACGCGTCGCTGCACGCCCTGTTGCTATTGTTGGCACGGTTGGCACTGTTGGCGCTGCAGCTGTTTGCGACGGCACCTCATTTTTAATCACTACCGCAGCCTCGGCGTTTCGCTCGACGGCCGGCACCGCACGCGTATCCCCGGGCAACCACGGCTTGACAATGCCGAGCTCATGCAACCACGCCAGCTGCAAGGCCGAGTATTGCAAGGGCTTAGGATCTGAGCTTGGCGTCATACTTATCAGCGGATCTTAGGATTGATCAAACGTTTTCTTCAAGACGTGGGCGTCTTCGCGCTCGCCGCGACCCGCAGGATAATAATCGCGGCGCACACCAATCTGATTAAACCCTTCGCGCGCATAAAAAGCGAGCGCCGCGTGATTTGAGGGGCGAACCTCAAGTAGCAAGCCCTCTGCGCCTTGCGCTTGTGCGCTTCGCGTCATTTGCGCCAATAATTGACGTGCATACCCTTGGCGCTGATGGGCACGCGACACCGCGATCACCAAAATGTGAGCCACATCAGGTGCCTGCATCGCGATACAAAACCCAAGCAACTCAGCCCCCTGGCGTAATACCCAGGCCTCGTAGCCTGCCGCCAGCGCGTCTTCAAAATTTTTAAGAGTCCAAGGAAACGACTGCACCGCGCGTTCGATGTCGAGGGCTTCGGCTAGGTCTGCCGTTGTCATGGGCACCAGGGCCGCCTGACCGGGCGCTAAGGCACGCGGATTACCGCCCTCACCTAACGCACGCTCGGCGACAGTAAAGGCCACACGATCTCGCAAATAAAGCGGAGCGGCCTGTTCAGGCAGTACGCTTTGACCCGTGTGCCAGCCTCGAAGTGCCAAAACAGCCACGGCGTGAGCATTGGGCCGCGCCAACAGATCGTCAGCCAGGCACCCGAGCGGCAAGCTTGCGGCGGCCCCCGCCAGACCCCAGCCTTCACCCACGTAACACACCCCCTGAGCGTTAGGCGAGCGCTTGCGCCACAACGGCAAACGCTGCTCAATAAAGGTCGACAGTTGGCTAGCAGGCAGTAACACCGGCGGTTGCAAAACGACCAACCCGCTTGCAACATCATCCACATACGCCGCAAAATAGGCCTCATCCATCCGCGCATCAAGCGCTGCAAGAATCAAATGCTGTGGCAAACGCTGCGCCGCCTGCACCGCTACTGCGGGCAGTGCCCCAACAGGGAGCAAGGGGATTTGCAGCGCCAAGCCCATACCCTGCGCAACCCCACAGGCCACGCGAATGCCAGTAAAAGCACCTGGACCCTGACCAAACGCTACAGCAGTCAGTGAGCCGCGCTCGACTCCGCATTCAGCAAGCAAGGCCGTCACCATAGGCAAAAGGCTCGCAGCATGGCCCGCAGTGCCCTCGAGTTGGCGCTCAACCACGGTCGTACTCGCGCCCTGCTCGGTCAACAGCGCAACTGAGCAAGTGGTCGTTGAGGTTTCAAGGGCCAAAATATGTGTCATACCCCTATTGTATTAGCTTGGGCAGAGTTCCAACCTCTGCGAAGCCTTGGTTACGCAGAGCGAGTCGAAATGGGCCGACGCTGACAGAACCGTGGGTTTTCCGCTAACCTTGCTCGCCTAAGCTGGAGACTCCGATGCAGGACATCACCCAAAACAAGACTCCTCTACTCGAAGTAGACGGCGTCACGCTGCAATACAAAACAACCGAGCATCTGGTCACTGCGACCTATCGCGTTGACTTTAAGGTCTATGAGGCCGATCGCTTTGTGCTGCTTGGCCCCTCGGGCTGCGGCAAATCTTCGCTCCTCAAGGCTGTCGGGGGCTACATGCCCACCGTCGAGGGTTCGATCAAACTAAAAGGCACCACCGTCACAAAACCGGGGCCAGACCGCATGATGGTGTTTCAAGAGTTTGATCAGCTCTTGCCCTGGAAAACCGTACTTGAGAACGTGATGTTTCCACTGACCGCAAGTGGTACGTTGCGTGGTGCGGCAGCGCGCGAACGTGCACTTGCTTACATCGAAAAAGTAAACCTCTCAAAGTTTGCCAATAGCTATCCACACACGTTATCGGGCGGGATGAAACAACGCGTCTCGATTGCGCGCGGTATGGCCATGGAGCCAGACATTCTGTTGATGGATGAACCCTTCGCGGCACTCGATTCACTCACCCGTCGAAAGATGCAAGATGAACTGATGCAGCTGTGGGACGACACGCACTTTACGGTGTTGTTCGTCACCCACTCGATTCCTGAGGCGATTCGTCTGGGCAATCGCATCTTGCTATTGACCCCGCATCCCGGCCAGGTGAAGGCTGAACTCAACAGCTTGCCGCGTCACCACTCAGACAGCGCAGCCGAAAAAGAACTCGAAGAAAAAATTAACGATATGTTGTTTACACAGCAAGATACACAAGAACGCGAGGTGCACCATGGCGAATAACGCTGATCGTCCTGAAATCTATCGCACTCCCGAGCCTTACAGTGCAGTCGGAGTCGTTGAAAAACCACTCTCCCCGCTTGAGCGTCTGGGCAATAACACGGCTTTGCGTCGCGTTGTATTGTTAGCCGCCTTGGCCGCAATTTGGCAGGCCTATGCCCAGCATTTAAATAACGAACTGCTGTTTCCAACGTTTACCGCCACAATGCAGGCGCTGTTCAACGGCATCATGTCAGGCGGCTTGTTGGCCAAGGCCTGGACGTCGCTGAGCGTATTGCTGATTGGCTATGCGAGCGGAATTGCTCTGGCCGCCTTGCTCACAGTATTGGCCATTACTACCCGCATCGGCACTGACATTCTCGAAACACTCACGGCCATGTTCAATCCCTTGCCGGCAATTGCCCTGCTTCCTTTGGCGCTGATCTGGTTTGGCTTGGGTGAAGGCAGCCTGATCTTTGTATTGATTCATTCAGTGTTATGGGCTGTTGCGCTGAATACCCACTCTGGCTTTATGTCTGTCTCGCTTACCATGCGAATGGTTGGCCGAAATTATGGCCTCACGGGCTTTGCCTACGTACGAAGCATTTTGATCCCGGCTGCGTTTCCGAGCATCCTGTCAGGGCTCAAAATAGGCTGGGCCTTTGCCTGGCGTACCTTGATCGCCGCCGAACTAGTCTTTGGTGTCAGTTCAGGTTCAGGCGGCTTAGGTTGGTTTATTTATCAAAATAAAAATTTACTTGAAATACCCAGCGTATTCGCTGGGTTGTTCATGGTGATTTTTATTGGGCTGATTGTCGAAAACTTTATTTTCAAAGTCATCGAACGCGCCACCATTCGAAAATGGGGCATGCAAACTTAATATAACGGCGAGCGCTTGCGTGGTCGCCTGGGTCATCACCTAAGTCATCGCCTAAATCATCAACCCTTAGAACCTTAATTGCCCCCACTGACATCGGTACCGCTTAAAAACAAATCACCGATCGCCGAAGGGCGATTTTTAAGCGAGCCGATCTCGTGCATGAATAAAGCATATTTCATGACGTTTTCAGGTTGAAGCGTATATTTGGTGGTGGGATCATTCAAGATCGCCAGCATGTCAGCAGCCGACCCTGCCCCGCCACCCATTGATTCGAGCAAAACTTTTACTGCAGCTTCTTTGTCTTGCATGATTAATGCTTGCGCCTCTTTCAACGCCTTCACAAACGCCGCATACACCTTAGGATTTTGATCCTGAAATTTTTGCGTCGTTGAGATCATTGTGAACGTGGTCGACCCCCCCATCACATCGTCTGAGTTCATAATCGTACGAACGCCCGGCTCTTTGAGCTCGCGCTGATCAAGCGGCGCCGAAGCAAAGTGACCCGAAATTGTTTTGCCAGACAAGAGCGCCGCCGCCGCATCAGAATGGTTCATCGTCACGGTGTAAGGATCAAATCTGAAGGCTTCTGCTTTGCCGTATTTTTTAACTGCGTACATCTGCATCACGATCGATGGGATCGACGATTTAACCGAGGTGACCGCGATCTTGTCGCCTGCCTTGAGGTTGTCGATCGTTTGCAAATGCTCGGCGCGGGTATTGAGACGCATCGGCATTGAACTCATCGAGGCAACACCTTTTACATTGGCACCTCCTTTCGTCTTATCCCACAAGATCAAAAAAGACGGTGGCCCAGCTGAAATAAAATCAGCCGAACCCGAAAGCAAGGCATCAATCATGCCAGCGGGCCCGCCAATGTTCGACCAGTTCACTTTCACTTTGACGCCAGCCTGCTCGGCATGCTTTTCAATCAAATTGTGCGACTTCATCATGTGCAACGGTAAAAAACCGAAGCCACCCGCGCCAAGAGGCACACGCAATTCACTCACTTCGGCGCGCGTCGTACTTGCGGATGCAGCCAATACAAGTGTTGCTAGCAAGGTTGCGAGCGACTGAAGATATCTACTTTTCATTTTTATCTGTCTCGGAGTAATGTTTGATTTTTAGAACGTAGAGATTTTTTGCATCGACTGAGACTTCATTCTAACCGTGCACTTCACCGCCACCAAGTTGCTCGCTAAACAGAGCGAGCGCAGTGTGGTCAACCTGCGGCCCTAACGAAGTCGAGGCCGCAGCCCAAAGGTCTCGGCACAATTGGGAAAAGGGTGCTGGCATTGCGTGTTCGTGTGCGATCCCCACCGCATTATCCAAATCTTTTAGCATCATGTGTATCGGAAACCCGGTATTGAATTTGCGCGACAACACATATTGCTTAAATTTCTTTTGGGTACTGTTATTCATCCCCGTTGACGCGTTAAGTACGTCTACCATCATGTCAGCATCCAAGCCAAATTTCGAGCCAATCAAGAGTGCTTCAATCCCGATGAGATAGCCCCCACAAGACACGAGATTATTCAGGGCCTTCATCGCATCGCCACTACCAACCGGACCTGTACGCGTCACTGTGCCCATCGCCTGCAAAACCGGCATGACAGGCAGCACAGCGGCATCGTCCCCTCCGACCATAATCGTGAGTTCGCCAGACACCGCACGCGCAACCGCACCTGACACGGGCGCATCAAACAGCGTCACGCCCTGTTCAGATAACCGTTTGGATAACGCCTGCGTGACCGACGGCACACCTGAAGTCATATCGATCACAACAGCGCCGGGTTTGAGTTGACCCGCGATCCCCTCTGCATCAAACAGCAGCGACTCAACCACCCTGCTATTCGGCAAAATCATCATCACAATGTCAGCGTGAGCCGCCACCGCTGCGGGCGTAGTCGTTTGCTCGCCGCCATGTTCAACAACAAAATTCTGCATGCGTGCGACCTGTGTGTCGTACACAGTCACTGGATAGCCGGCACGTAACAGGCACGCTGCCATTGGGTTACCCATGGCACCAACACCGATAAACAATATACGAGGCGTGTGTTGTATCACCGTTGCACCTTGAGAGCCGAGCGTGCGCAAGCGTCAGTGACGACGCGAACCGCTGCGCCCACCAGACGAGTTTGACGTGGTTGCGGGACGCACGCCGTTGTGCGTGGTTGCCGCTTGAACCGACCCCACACCACCGCCGTGACTTTGTATATGCTGCTGGGCATTTTGTCGCGCTTGATTCAGCTGTTGTTGCGCGGCGGGTGTCACACCATGATTTGGATAACGATACGGGACGTTGTACCGATGGGCGCCGTTATAGGCCCAATAGCTTGCCCCACCCACGCGTGCAGGGTAACGATAGCCGGGTGCGTTATACAAGGTGTTGAAGCGGTTGTAATAACCATTGTTGATATAAATGGAGCCATAACCCCAATACGGAGTCGCCCACAGGGCTACGCCCACGCCAATACCGACACCAAAAGCCATCGCCCCCCAGCCCGGGTTATAAACCGCATAGGGCAAATAGGCTGGATAAGGCCAGGCACCATACACCACCATCGGGTTGTACGTTGGCACATAAATCACTTCAGGATTAGCCGGCATGATGATGATGTTCGAGAGCGGATCCGTTGAGACCACCATCTGCGTGCCCGACTGCAAATGACCCGCCTGTCGCGCGTTTGAGCGCAACGCTTGCACAGCCTGCATCAACTCGGCGGGCTGCACTAGATAGGCGTCGCCCAAACGGTGCGTCCATTCAAGTTGATTACCCAGCAGTTTTAACGCGTCGGGGAAATGCACCAAGGATTTCACGCTGTTGTCCCAGCGCTGTTGTGCCAAAGCCGCCTCAAAAGCGCTGCCCGTCAAGTGATTGTTCTGCAACCAAATCGTGGCAGACGCCACCTCAAGTGGGTAGGTCGCTGCCATCAACATCTGTGCAAGCAGCGCATCTGGGTACAACGCCACAGGTGCTACCAAGGCTTGTAACTCAGGGAGCGAAATAATGTTCGCCTGCCCGCTCGGCAGGTTGGCCGGTTGCGCTGCTGTTTGAGGCAACGGTGCCATATTCGTGGTTTGCACAGGCGCCTGCGCCCAGGCACTCGTGACACCGAGGCACGACGCCACCAGACACACAAACCAATTCGTTTGCCTACGCATACATTCCAGCCTCGAATTAAACGTCTTTAGTTTAGACCCAGAACACGCGCCTCACTTCGTCAGAGGCTGCGGCACGTTCAAAAAAACAAATGTCAGTTGGTTACAAAAAATTCACGGCGAAGTGCGCTTACTCAGCCCTGATCCCCGAGGTTTCGATGGTTTTTTTCCATAAGGCGGCATCTTGTTGAATCACGTCCGCAAACTCACTAGGTGTCCCCACAAACGGCTCGAGCCCCAAGGCCTGAAAGCGCGTACGCGTATCGGGCTGACCTAAAAACCGATTGATTTCTGTATTGAGACGGGTCACGACCTCGGGCGGTGTACCCCTCGGGGCAAACAAACCAATCCAATAGTTCACCTCAAAACCCGGGTAACCCGACTCAGCAATCGTCGGCACATCGGGCAAAGACGGCGAGCGCTTTGAGCTACTGACTGAAATTGGCTTTAAGCGACCGCTTTTGATGTGGGCAATCGACGACGCGATCCCTGTAAACATCAGCGAGGTCTCGCCGCTGACGGTCGCAACCACAGCTGGAGTACTGCCCTTATACGGCACGTGCATGAGCTCTGTTTCTGTGCGCTGGCGAAACAACTCGGCTGTTAAATGCGGTGACGTCCCAACCCCTGCCGAGGCATATTTTATTTCTCCAGGTTGAGCTTTGGCCAATGCCACCAACTCGCCTAGAGTGTTCGCCGCCACCGCTGGATTCACAACCAGTACGTCATTAGAGTAGCCAATTAAGGCAATCGGCATGAAGCTTTTAAACGGCTCATACGTCATGTTTTTATACAAAAATGGATTGATGGCGATGATGCCCGTGCCTGCCACCAACAGCGTATAACCGTTCGGTGCCGCCTTCGCAACCAAATCAGCTCCGATCATGCCACTTGCGCCAGCGCGATTTTCGACAACGACTTGTCGACCAAAGCTATCACTTAACTTTTGAGCGGTGAGACGCGCCACAGTATCGGTTGAGCCCGCCGCCGACTGCGGCACGATGAAAGTAATTGAGCGATTGGGAAAATCACTCTGCGACCAGGCGTTTGCACTCAACAGCCACAGCGCATAAAACAGCAGAGCATGAACATGCAAGGAAAAAAAAGATTTTTTATTTAAAAAACTATGCATCATCATTTTTATTACTCAACTATGCATCATCATTTTCATTGTTCTTTAGAAAGCCTCGCCGTTAAGCACGGCGAGAGCCTCTCGATCTTAAGCGCTCTCTGGATCTCAAGCGCTAAGCAGACGCTTGCGCTAAGCGAGCCCTCAACACGCACTGCAAAATGCCGCCATGCCTGTAATACTCGGCCTCAACGTCACTATCGAGGCGAACCAACAACTGGATCGTGCACGAGCGACCATCTGCGTAGCGGATCAGACACTCTATTTGCTGACGTGCCTTCAACCCGTGCTGTAAGCCACGAATATCAAAGGTTTCTGAACCATCGAGCCCAAGCGTCTGTCGGGTGTCACCATTGAGGAACTGCAGCGGCAATACCCCCATGCTGACTAAGTTTGAACGATGAATGCGCTCGAGCGACTCAGCAATCACAGCGCGTACTCCTAATAAGCCCGTGCCTTTGGCTGCCCAGTCACGCGACGACCCCGCGCCGTACTCTTTGCCGCCGACGATCACTAAGGGCACGCCCTCTTCGCGGTAGCGTTGCGCTGCCGCGTAAATCGACATAGGCTCTCGACCGGGCATATGCAAGGTCGAACTACCCTGAACTTCTGGCGTCAATTCATTGCGCAAACGTACGTTTGCAAACGTGCCCCGCATCATGACTTGATGATTTAAACGGCGCGCACCGTAATTGACAAAATCAGCCGGTGCAACACCCAAGGATTGCAGATACTCGCCAGCTGGCGTCTGAACTGAAAATTTTCCGATCGGTGAAATATGATCGGTCGTCAGCATGTCTCCAAACATACCAAGTATGCGCGCACCGACGATATCCTCTTGGGCAGGTACCTCACGCGTCATCCCATCAAAATACGGTGGGCGTTGAATGAACAAACTGTCGGGATTCCAGTCGTAAATTTTTCCGGTCGCGCTGGTCAGCGCTCGCCATTGCGGCGAACCTTCAAAAATAGTTTGGTAGCGTTCTTGATACAGATGCGGCTCGACATACCGCTCAATCATGGCACGAATTTCTTCAGCAGCAGGCCAAATATCACGCAAATAGACTGCCACACCTTGGTCGTCATACCCCAAGGGCTCTTGCGTGAGATCGGTTCGTATCGAACCCGTGAGCGAATACGCCACGACCAGGGGTGGTGACGCTAAAAAATTCACTTGCACACTGTTGTGCACGCGCGCATCAAAATTACGATTGCCCGACAACACAGCCACTGTTGCGAGCTGTCGCGTCTCAATCTCTGTCAAAATCGGCTCGGGTAGTGGCCCAGAGTTACCCATACAACTCATGCAGCCAAAGCCAACAACGTTAAAACCCAAAGCGTCCAACTCGGTTTGCAAGCCTGAGGCTTTTAAATAATCAGCGACAACGCGTGAACCGGGTGATAACGACGTTTTTACCCACGGTTTGGGTCGCAAGCCACGGCGACGGGCATTACGGGCCAACAAGCCCGCACCAATCATGACCGCGGGATTAGACGTATTGGTGCAACTGGTGATTGCAGTAATGACCACCGAGCCATCGTGAATGTCGCTACCAGACTCAGACGCACCGGTCACCTGAGACGGTACTGAAGACGGCTTCTCTTGCACGAGACTAGGCCTAGGCGTCTTCTTAGCCGCAATCGCCTTGTCGAACGCGTGAGCCACTCCCGCAAGATCAACCCGTGCATCGGGGCGTCCGGGG
>CALFXX010000025.1 GCA_937952975.1 uncultured Alcaligenaceae bacterium | reverse complement strand
CGACAGACGTGACCGGCACGATCGAGTTGCCAGCAGACAAAGAAATGGTCTTGCCTGGTGACAACGTTTCGATGACGATCAAGCTCTTGGCTCCGATCGCTATGGAAGAAGGCTTGCGTTTTGCAATCCGCGAAGGTGGCCGCACTGTTGGCGCCGGCGTCGTTGCAAAAATCTTGAAGTAAATTTTTAGACTGCGGGCCCTTGGTCCGCAGTAATTCGCTCTTTGGAAATCATTATGAAAAATCAGAAAATCCGCATCCGTCTGAAAGCTTTTGATTACAAACTTATTGATCAGTCGGCTGCTGAGATTGTTGATACAGCCAAGCGCACAGGCGCAGTGGTTCGTGGTCCAGTGCCACTGCCTACGCGCATCCGTCGCTTTGACGTACTTCGTTCGCCGCACGTGAACAAAACCTCACGCGATCAGTTTGAGATTCGTACACACCAGCGTTTGATGGATATCGTCGACCCAACAGACAAAACAGTTGATGCGCTGATGCGCCTTGACTTGCCTGCAGGCGTTGATGTTGAAATCGCCTTGCAATAAATCAACGGGCGTAACAGCCCGCTGTTTTTCCTCTGCCAGCGATTGATGCTTGCAGAGGTGCAAAAAAAAAGCTAGAATGCAAGACTTGCCTGTTTTTTTGGCAATATAAAAGGGATATTTAAAGCCCAGTAGTACATGAGCACCCGAAATATTCGGGTTTTATCAGCCCCGACCAATCGCAGTCGGGATTTGGGGTCCAACCCCGGAGAAAACGATGTCGAAATCGACAACCACGCCTGCCGCACATCGGCTTGGTCTGGTGGGCCGCAAAGTCGGCATGACGCGCATTTTTACTGAGGATGGCGAGTCCATTCCTGTAACAGTGCTCGACGTGTCCAACAATCGCGTTACCCAAGTTAAGTCGCTTGAGTCTGACGGCTACGCCGCAATTCAAGTTGCTTATGGTGCGCGCCGCGCCTCCAGAGTAGCCAAGTCGCAAACCGGACACTATGCCAAAGCTGGCGTAGAAGCCGGAAGTATCCTCAAAGAATTCCGCCTCGACCCTGCTCGCGCAGCCGAATTTACGCCTGGTAGCGTAGTCGCTGTCGAAAGCGTGTTCGAAGCTGGCCAGCAAGTCGACGTAACCGGTACCACAATTGGTAAAGGTTTCGCCGGCACGATCAAGCGCCACCACTTCAAGTCGCAACGCGCCTCGCACGGTAACAGCCGTTCGCATCGCGTTCCTGGCTCGATTGGTCAGGCTCAAGATCCTGGTCGTATTTTCCCAGGTAAGCGCATGTCTGGTCACCTTGGTGACGACACACGCACCGTGCAAAACCTTGATGTTGTCCGTGTTGACGCTGAACGTGGTCTGCTGATGGTCAAGGGCGCTGTCCCTGGCTATGCAGGCGCTGACATCGTTGTGCGTCCGGCCATCAAAGCCCCTGCCAAAAAAGGAGCCTAATCGATGGATATCAAGCTCCTAAACGAACAAGGTCAGTCATCAGCGACGTTTGCTGCACCTGACACAGTGTTTGGTCGCGACTTCAACGAAGCGCTGGTTCACCAGATCGTCATTGCTTTTCAAGCAAATGCACGCTCAGGCAATCGCGCTCAAAAAACTCGCGCTGAAGTTCACCACTCAACCAAAAAGCCTTTCCGTCAAAAAGGTACGGGCCGCGCTCGCGCTGGTATGACATCCTCGCCTCTGTGGCGTGGGGGTGGTCGCATATTCCCAAATTCGCCTGAAGAAAACTTCAGCCAAAAAGTGAACAAGAAGATGTATCGCGCTGGTTTGCGTTCGATTCTTTCACAATTGGCACGCGAAGATCGCATCTCAATCGTTGATTCATTCACGCTTGAATCGCCAAAAACCAAACTTGCTGCTGAAAAGCTCAAGTTAATGGGTTTAGCAGAGTCAGTGTTAATCATCACCGATTCTGTTGACGAAAACGTATACCTCGCCACACGTAATTTGCCGCATGTCGCCGTGGTTGAACCACGCAACACTGATCCTCTGTCTTTGATTCATTACAAGAAGATCGTGATCACAAAAACGGCAATTGCTCAACTCGAGGAGATGCTGGCATGAACGATCATCGTCTAATGCAAATCATTCTGGCTCCGATCGTGACTGAAAAAGCCACTTTCGTTGCTGAGAAAAATAATCAAGTTGCCTTTCGCGTCGTTGCAGATGCAACGAAGCCTGAAATTAAAGCCGCTGTTGAACTGCTCTTCAAAGTTCAAGTTGAGGATGTTCAGGTTTTGAATCGCAAAGGTAAGGCAAAACGATTTGGTCGGTTTGTTGGTCGTCGTCGAAACGAGCGCAAAGCGTACGTTTCGCTCAAAGACGGTCAAGAAATCAATCTGGCGGAGGTCAACTAAATGGCACTCTTAAAAACCAAGCCAACCTCGCCTGGTCGTCGTGGCATGCTCAAGGTGGTGACACCTAATCTGCACAAAGGCGCGCCGGTTGCTTCTTTGCTCGAAAAGAAAACCCGTGGTTCTGGTCGTAATAACAACGGCCACATCACAATCCGCCATCGCGGCGGTGGTCATAAGCAGCATTACCGTTTGGTAGACTTCAAGCGCAACAAAGACGGAATCCCCGCCAAAGTTGAACGTCTTGAATATGATCCAAACCGTACTGCACACTTAGCCCTCCTCTGTTACGCAGACGGTGAGCGTCGCTACATCATTGCCCCACGTGGCCTTGAAGTTGGCGCATCGTTGGTTTCTGGTATCGAAGCTCCTATTCGTACCGGTAACACACTGCCAATTCGTAATATTCCAGTGGGTACAACAATTCACTGCATCGAAATGTTGCCAGGTAAGGGTGCGCAAATGGCGCGTTCTGCTGGTGCGTCAGCGGTGCTGTTGGCTCGCGAAGGCACTTACGCTCAGGTTCGCCTGCGCTCAGGTGAGGTTCGCCGAGTTCACATTGAATGTAGAGCCACCATTGGCGAAGTCGGTAACGAAGAACACAGCTTGCGCCAGATTGGTAAAGCAGGTGCTGTTCGTTGGCGCGGCATTCGTCCTACGGTGCGTGGTGTTGCCATGAACCCAGTTGATCACCCACACGGTGGTGGTGAAGGTCGTACTGGCGAAGGCGGCGAGCCACGCAGTCCATGGGGTACCCCAGCTAAGGGTTACAAGACCCGTAGCAACAAGCGGACGGACAATATGATCGTCCAACGCCGCAAGCGTAAATAAGAGGGCGAATCATGTCACGTTCAGTCAAGAAAGGCCCATTCGTCGATGCACACTTGATCAAAAAGGTCGAGGTTGCTATTGCCGAAAAAGGTAAAAAACCGATCAAAACCTGGTCGCGCCGTTCCACAATTTTGCCTGAGTTTGTTGGGCTTACGATTGCGGTTCACAACGGTCGCCAGCACGTTCCTGTTTACGTTAACGAGAACATGGTCGGCCATAAACTCGGCGAGTTTGCGCTGACCCGCACGTTCAAAGGTCACGCAGCAGACAAAAAGGCCAAGAGGTAAGAAATGGAAACTTCAGCCATTATCCGTGGGGTGCATATCTCTGCGCAAAAGACTAGATTGGTTGCGGATCTGATCCGTGGCAAGTCGGTTGCTCAGGCATTAAACATCCTGACCTTCACTAACAAGAAGGCCGCAGGCATCCTCAAGAAGGCCGTTGAATCGGCCATCGCGAATGCCGAACATAACGACGGTGCAGATATCGACGAACTTAAGGTCACCACAATTTTTGTGGACAAGGCCGAGTCGATGAAGCGCTTTTCCGCACGAGCCAAAGGGCGCGGTAACCAGATTGAAAAGCAGACTTGTCACATCACTGTGAAGGTCGGAGCTTAAGGAGTCACGATGGGTCAGAAAATTCACCCGATTGGGTTCCGCCTTGCGGTTACACGTAATTGGGGCTCGAAGTGGTACGCAGACGGTAAAGATTTCGGTAGCATGCTCGCTTCTGATATCCGCGTTCGCGAATACCTGAAAAAGAAACTGAAGCTTGCTTCTGTTGGACGCGTAGTCATCGAGCGTCCCGCTAAAAATGCACGCATCACAATTTACTCGGCACGTCCGGGTGTTGTGATCGGCAAACGTGGCGAGGATATTGAAGGCCTCAAGTCTGATTTGCAGCGTTTGATGGGCGTGCCAGTTCACGTCAACATCGAAGAAATTCGCAAGCCAGAAACCGATGCTCAACTGATTGCAGATTCGATCTCGCAACAGCTTGAAAAGCGGATCATGTTTCGCCGTGCCATGAAGCGCGCTATGCAAAACGCCATGCGTCTGGGTGCCCAAGGCATCAAGATCATGAGTGCTGGCCGCCTGAATGGTATCGAGATCGCAAGAACAGAATGGTATCGCGAAGGTCGCGTGCCGCTCCATACTTTGCGCGCGAACATTGATTATGGCACCTCTGAAGCCCATACTACCTATGGCGTAATTGGCATTAAGGTTTGGGTTTACAAAGGCGATATGTTGGCCAACGGTGAAACCGCCGTTGAAACCGCAGCGCCCCGCGAAGAAGAGCGTCGTCCTCGCCGCGCACCACGTGCTGACAAGCCCGAAGGTGCACGTCCAGCAGGCGCAGCTCGTCCCGCAGGTCGTGGTCGTGCGCCTCGCAAGGCTGACGCCGCGCCAGCGCCAGAAGGAGAATAAGCATGCTGCAACCAGCGCGCAGGAAATATCGCAAAGAGCAGAAAGGCCGTAATACCGGCCTGGCTACCCGCGGTGCTCAGGTTTCATTTGGTGAGTTCGGTCTTAAAGCCACAGGTCGTGGCCGCTTGACCGCTCGTCAAATCGAATCGGCCCGTCGTGCCATTAACCGTCACATTAAACGTGGTGGTCGTATCTGGATTCGCATCTTCCCCGATAAGCCGATTTCACAAAAACCGGCAGAAGTGCGGATGGGTAACGGTAAAGGTAATCCAGAGTACTGGGTTGCTGAAATTCAGCCCGGCAAAGTGCTGTACGAAATGGAAGGCGTTAGTGAAGAGTTGGCACGTGAGGCGTTTCGTCTTGCCGCCGCCAAGCTTCCTATTGCAACCACCTTCGTCTCGCGGCACATTGGTGCCTAAGGGTCAAAAGGAATCGATATGAAAGCAAGCGAACTTCGTGCTAAATCTGCTGCTGAACTCGGTCAAGAACTCGAGAGCCTGTTGAAGGCTCAGTTCGGACTGCGTATGCAGCGGGCAACTCAGCAGCTCACCAACCACAGTCAATTCCGTAAGGTTCGCCGCGATATCGCGCGTGTTCATACGTTATTGTCTGAGAAGGGCGGAAAATAATATGACCACCACTCCAGCAGCTAAGCCAAAGCGTCAACGTACGCTCGTTGGCAAAGTCGTCAGCAATAAGATGGATAAAACCATTGTTGTAATGGTTGAGCGTCGTGTTAAGCACCCAGTGCTTGGCAAGATCATTATGCGTTCTGCAAAGTACAAGGCGCATGACGAGACCAATCAGTACAACGAAGGCGATACTGTAGAAATCGCTGAAGGCCGCCCTATTTCGCGTTCGAAGTCTTGGACAGCGACAAAGTTGATCGAAGCTGCACGCGTAATCTAATTTGATTTCGCGGTTAGCTGGGCAAATAAAAAGAGCAACGAATTAATTCGTTGCTCTTTTTTATTGTGGTACCGTTTTTAATTGCGGTCTTGTTTTGCTAAACAGAGACCGAACACGTAGCCAGTTTGGTACTGCAACCCAGTGACCCGACCAAGAGCGCGAACTTCACAGCGATGATCGGGCCGACTTTGTATCTAGAGAAGTCGTTAAACGTGAGTTACAAACTTAGTCACCAAGTAGCCGTCAAAAGTCTCGGTGCCACCTTCGCTACCAATGCCGCTGTCTTTGATTCCACCAAAAGGTGTCTCGGGCAACGCACTGCCAAAGTGATTGATGTTAACCATTCCGGCCTCAATCGAATTCGACACTTTGGTTGCAGTTTGCAGTGAGTTAGTAAACACATAAGATGACAGCCCAAATGGCAGACTGTTTGCGCGAGTGATGACTTCGTCGGTATCGCTAAAGGGCACAACTGGCGCGATCGGCCCAAAGGGCTCTTCGTTCATGAGCAGTGCGTCGTCCTTGAGGCCAGTAATGACGGTTGGCGGAAAGAAAAATCCTTTACCGGCAACGGCATCGCCGCCCATGACAACCTGGCCACCGCGCTTGCGGGCATCTTCAACGAAGCGAGCAATGGCGGGCACCCGACGCTCGTGCGCAAGCGGGCCCATTTCAACACCTTCATCTAAGCCGTTGCCGACCTTGATCGACTTCAGCACATCGGTGAACTTAGCCAAAAAGTTGTCATAAACCTTCTTGTGAACATAGAAGCGAGTTGGTGATACACACACTTGGCCCGCGTTGCGAATTTTGAATTTCGCCAACATGGTTGCTGCACGGTCAATGTCCGCATCTTCAAACACCAAAACTGGAGAATGCCCACCAAGCTCCATAGTGGCGCGCTTCATGTGGGCGCCAGCCAAGCCGGCCAACATCTTGCCGACCGGTACCGAACCGGTAAACGAAACTTTGCGTGAGATGGGCGAACGAATGAGGTAGTCTGACACTTTGGCAGGCTCACCCCAAACCAGGTTAAGTACGCCCGGCGGCAGGCCAGCGTCTTGAAACATTTGTGCGATCGCCATGACTGCGCTTGGTGAGTCTTCTGGCCCTTTGAGAATGATGGTGCAACCGGCGCCGATCGCTGCGCAGATCTTACGAATCGCTTGGTTGTATGGGAAGTTCCAGGGTGTAAACGCGACGCACACCCCAATCGGCTCTTTCAGTACCAGTTGCCGAACGTCAGGACTGCGTGGCAATACCACTCTGCCATAGATACGGCGGCATTCTTCTGCGTGCCAATCGCAATGATCGGCGCACCCAACGACCTCGCCTAACGCTTCGGCCAAGGGCTTGCCTTGGTCGAGGGTCATATTACGAGCGATATCCTTCGCGCGGTCACGCGTCAGTTGCCCAACTTTTCGCAAAATGGCGGAGCGATCCATGGGCGAAGATTTCTTCCAGGTGGCAAACGCTTTTTCAGCCGCCTGTAATGCCGCGTCTAAGTCCGCCTGCGAGGCGTGGGGCAGCTTACCGAGCACCTCTTGGGTGGCTGGGTTAATCACGTCTTGCATAGTGCGGCCGTCTTCTGAGACGAACTGACCATTGATATAAAGCGACAGTTTTGGGTACATAGGGGTTCCAATACAACAAAAGTTTCAAAAAACGAGCAAATAGTTAATATGACACAACTTGAAAAGACTTGCACAAAAAAAATACATGATATATACTAGACGACTTTCCTGCCTTTATGTGTTCAAAACACCTTTAGCGCAGATATTTAGGCAGCAAGCAAGGCAGTACGAGTACAGCATTGTTAGCAATACAGTTAGCAGTACGGAAAGAAAAGCGTTAGTAGTACCGGTAATTTTTTATTAGCAGATTCAGCCTAGGGTGCCCTGTGGCACCTAACGGGACCAAAACTGATTAATTTAGTTGCGAGCCATCAGGTTAGCAAAAAAGTTGATTAAGTTGGAACAGGAAAAATCATGATCCAAATGCAGACCACGCTAGACGTGGCCGATAACACTGGTGCACGCTCTGTGATGTGCATCAAGGTAAGATCGGAAGAGC
>CALFXX010000024.1 GCA_937952975.1 uncultured Alcaligenaceae bacterium | reverse complement strand
CGTGTGCTCTTCCGATCTTGCTTTAACGCTCATGTTGCGATCTCAAATCTTGATGCTGTCCTACCCGTCCAAACAGACGGGGCTTTTTACTGCGCCGGGCAGTAAGCCTAAGCGCTTCGTGAAACGCTCAAGGGGAAGATCTCAGTCTTCCCCTTGTGAAAACCGAGCAACAACAGGAAGCTTTCGGCTCATCCCCCCGCTCTCACTCAATGACCAAATGACCAACAGAACTATTTGCCGCCGGTCACTTCTTTAAACCAACCAGGGTGGTGTTTACGCGCCCAGGCACGACTCACCACACCTGTCCACATCGCACCAATCGTACCCTTGACCCAGAGCGCCGCGTACACGTGAGTAATGATCGTCAAAATCAGTACCCACGCAGACACCGCGTGCACCAAGGCAGCGACACGCGTCACATCAACTGAAAAGTAATGTGAGAAGTAAGGCCGCCAAAACGCCAAGCCCGATACCACCAACAAGATCATGGTCAAGACCATCACCCAGAAAGCAGCTTTCTGCCCACCGTTATAACGCCCTACCTCTGGCAAACGCTCATGACGTTTGCCCAACACGTCACCGATCTGCCCCAGCCACTTGCGATCGTTGGCCGTGAGAATATTGTGATGCCAGAACTTGAAAAAAATCATCACAAACAACAGAAACATTGCCGAACCGATAAATGGATGCAGCACTCTGGTCAAGGCACCGCCACCAAACACGCCTGACAGAAAAAACATTGAAGGATGAAACATCGCCAAGCCGCTCAGTGCAGCCAACACAAACAGAAGCGCAATGAGCCAATGATTCAAACGATCCGAGCCCTTGTACCGCACCAATCCCTCTTGATTAGACATGGTTCATCTCCTTAAGACTTGTTAGAGTCGTCGTGATCTTCATCAACCGTATCCGGGCCTTTAATCGCGTAGTGAATCACACCGGCAAATACAGTTGCCGCCATGGTTAACAACGCAATCGGTTTCATGATGCCTTTCCAGAGCCCGACAGTCGACGAGATTTTAGGATCAGCCGGCAAGCCACTGTACGCCGTGGGCTTGTCTCCATGCGGCAGCACATACATCACGTGTGTGCCCCCTACACCTTGTGGGTTATACAAGGAGGCCTTGTCATAACCACGACCGTTCAAATCTTTAATACGCTCGTTCGCGTATTGAATGCGGTCGTCTTTAGTACCAAAAGTGAGGGCCTGAGTCGGGCAAGCTTTGACACACGCAGGTTCATTGCCAACCGATACACGATCCGAACACAACGTGCACTTAGTCGCCTTGTTAGTTGCCTGCGAAATTTTTGGCACGTCAAACGGACAGCCAGCCACGCAATAGCCGCAGCCAATGCATTTGTCAGAGTTGAAATCCACAATGCCGTTGTCGAGTTTGACAATTGCACCGGGGCTTGGGCATGCTTTTAAGCAGCCTGGGTCTTCGCAATGCATACAGCCATCTTTGCGAATCAACCAGTCAATGCCGCCCTGAGCGTTCTCGACCTCGTTAAATTTCATCACCGTCCAGGCATTCGCACCGAGTTCAAGCGGATTGTTATACGTGCCATCGGTGTCACCGACGACAGGACGGGTTTCGTTCCACTCCATGCAGGCAACCTGACAGGCCTTGCAGCCAATGCAGCTCGAAATATCGATCAGCTTGGCGACATGAACTGTCTTGGCCGCCGCAGCGGGTGGAGTCATGGTCGTAGCAGACTGGGCGACGACGTGAAGTGCTTGAGTTGCCATGTCGTATCCCCTTATGCTTTCTCAATGTTGACCAAGAACGCCTTGAACTCTGGCGTCTGCGAATTTGCATCGGCAACATAGGGCGTCAGCGAGTTCGCAAGCTGTGCCGGTTTAGTCAAGCCTTTAAAGCCAAAATGAATCGGTATACCAACGTGATATATCGTTTGGCCATCGACCTTCATGCCTTTTAAGCGCATCGTCACCATCGCTTTCGCATGCACATGCCCGCGAGCAGAGCTCACCTTCACGCGGTCGCCCGAGGCAATACCACGCATTTTGGCCAGCTCTTGACTAATCTCAACAAACATTTCAGGCTGCACGATAGCGTTCAGATCTGAATGTTTTGACCAATAGTGAAAGTGCTCAACCAGGCGGTAGGTCGTCGCGGCAAAAGGATAATCTTTCCGAGTACCAAAGATTTCCATATCCCCTTTGTACACCCGAGAAGCGGGATTCGACGTTGCCTTGGGGTTATCAGGATGCATCGGGTTGCGTCCCAGCGGCGTCTCGAACGGCTCGTAGTGCTCAGGAAACGGCCCCTCAGCCATCTGAGGTGCAAACAAACGCCCCACGCCTTCTTGCGTCATGATAAATGGCATCACGTTTTCTTCAGGCTTGGCGTTAGGACGCATATCGGGCACATCGCTGCCGCCCCACTTATCGCCCATCCATTTCAGCACCGTACGTGATTCATCCCAAGGCTTGCCATTCATATCCGCGGACGCACGGTTATACAAAATACGCCGATTAGCTGGCCACGCAAAGCCCCAATTCAAGCTTTGACCAATGCCGTTTTCCGATGCGTCCGTTGGATCGCGGCGCGCGGTCAGGTTGCCGGCCTTGTTCCACATCCCTGAATAAATCCAGTTACCGCATGAGGTGCCGCCGTTATCCACCAGCTGTGCAAAGCCCGCGAGCTGCTCACCGGCCGGCACCAGTACGTTACCCGCAGCGTCTTTCAAATCAACCAGTGCCTTACCACTGATCTCTTTGTTGATTTCACCCGCATCCGGGTTCAATGGATCGGTGTAGTTCCAGGTCAGATTCAAAATTGGATCCGGATAGGCACCACCCTCTTTCTTGTACATATCCCGCAGACGCGTAAACAAGGCGGCAATAATTTCTTGATCGGACTTTGACTCGCCGGGGCCATCCGCCGCTTTCCAGTGCCACTGAATCACACGACTGGAATTTGTGAACGAACCATCTTGCTCGGCAAAACAGGTGCCCGGCAAGCGAAACACTTCAGTCTGGATTTTGCTTGCATCGACGTTGTTAAATTCGCCGTAGTTTTTCCAGAATTCACTCGTCTCGGTCGAGAGCGGATCAATAATCACAAGATACTTAAGTTTAGACAGCGCAGCACTGATCTTGTGTTTATTGGCAATTGCCGCGAGCGGGTTAAAGCCAGACGAAATAAAACCCGACATCTTGCCATGATGCATATTGTCAAAAATTTGCATGATGTCGTATGGCGCATCACGCTTAGGCAAGTAGTCGTAAGCAAAATTGGTCTCGGTTGTGGCGTGTTCGCCATACCAAGCTTTCATCAAGCTGTTGAACCACTTCGAAAAGTTTTGCGGAAAATTCATCTGCCCAGGGCGCAAGGCCTTCGGAGTACGCGCCGCTGTGTATTCGTCGTAGGTTTTATCTGCATCAGCAGGTGAAGACAAATACCCAGGCAATACCTCTGAATACAAGCACTGGTCAGTGATACCCTGCACATTGGCATGACCACGCAACGCGTTCACGCCACCACCGGCCATCCCCATATTGCCCAAGAGCAACTGGATCATCGCCATCGTACGAATGTTTTCAGAGCCAACCGAGTGCTGCGTCCAGCCCAACGCGTACAAGATCGTCATGGTCTTGTTGCCAACCGAGGTCGCAGCAATCAGCTCGCAGACTTTTAAAAACTGCTCTTTAGGCGTGCCAGTGACACTGCTGACCAACTCAGGCGTGTAGCGCGAGTAATGCTTCTTCATCAACTGGAAGACACAGTTTGGGTCTTGTAAGGTTGGATCAACCTTGGCAAACCCATCTTCCATTTGATACGTCCAAGTGCCTTTGGCGTAAGAACGCTTGGCCTCGTCATAACCTGTGAACAAACCATCTTTAAACCCGTAATCTGGGTTGATCAAGAAGGCAGAGTTCGTATAGTTTTTAACGTACTCGTGATGTATTTTGTCGTTAGCCAACAAATAGTTGATCACACCGCCCAAAAAGGCGATGTCAGCACCGACCCGAATCGGCGCGTAGTAATCGGCCACAGCTGCAGAACGTGTAAAGCGCGGATCCACCACAACGAGCTTGGCACCACGTTGTGCTTTGGCCTTGACCACCCACTTAAAGCCGCAAGGGTGTGCTTCGGCGGCATTCCCACCCATAATCAATACTAAGTCAGCGTTTTTGATGTCAACCCAGTGGTTGGTCATCGAACCGCGCCCAAACGTCGGAGCCAGACTGGCTACCGTCGGGGCGTGTCAAATACGCGCTTGTGTATCGAGTGCAACAACGCCCAATGAACGCAACACCTTGGCGCTCAGGTAACCCGCTTCGTTATTTGAAGCCGAGCTCACCAGCATGCCGAATGTATTCCAGCGGTTCACGGTTACGCCTGCTGCATTTTTTGCGACAAAGTTTTGATCGCGATCAGCCTTCATCCGCTTGGTGATGCGCGTCAACGCCTCATCCCAAGAGATGCGCTTCCAAGTGTTTGAGCCCGGCTCACGCACTTCAGGAAACTGTAAGCGGTTGGGGCTCTCGATCATGTCAAGAATGCCAGCGCCCTTGGGACACAGTGTGCCCTTGTTGACTGGATTATCAGGATCACCCTCAACGTGCATCACCTTCAACTTACCGCTTGCGTCTTTGCGGCTGTACATCAGCACGCCACAACTCACAGAACAGTAAGGGCAGGTACTACGCGTCTCTGTGGTTTTTTCAAGTTTGTTTGGTTTGGCAAACACGGGATCAGCGGCATGCGCAAGACCCATGACGGTCATGCTGCTTGCGCCGAGTCCGGCACCGGTGACTTGAAAAAACTGACGCCGGGTCAGTTTCACTTCAGGCATGTTGACTCCTTCGAGGTTAGGCGAGCGCAAGCATTTTTCAAAAAAACAAAAACTGCAAATCACCTTCAAATACTGCCAACCATCTGACATTTATCTGACAGCGACCTGACGATAAGCTGAAAAGAGCTTTACTGCACAAATCCTAGCCGAAGTCACGTTATTTACGAATAGTAGAAACCCTTAATTACTAATAAATATATAAAAGACCTTAGTGCGTATCAAAAAGCTCAACCGAGAAGAATGCATTGCAAGAACATCGACCTCAAAGACAAGGTCTGACCTCAGCGTAAAAAACTGCTCTGCTTAAAAACGGCGCTTAGAAGCCGACCGCCTGCCCATCGCGACGGCTATCGCTTGCGGCAACATACCCATCTTCATGCAGATCGGATAAGCGCCAAATAAACTGGCCCGAGCCGAAATCCATGTACGGGTCATCGATCGCTTTGAGTTGATGGCCTAAGTCCTTGAGACCTGCGATTGTTTCAGGGCGCATGGTCGATTCAACATCAAGCGTAAAGTCACGCGTAAGTTTCCAGCGTGGCGCGCAGCACGCTGCCTGCGGCTGCTGGTTGTAATCCAGCATACGCACCACCGTTTGTACATGCGCCTGGGGTTGAATATCGCCACCCATCACGCCAAAACTCATCACTGGCACACCGCCGCGGGTTAAAAACCCCGGGATGATGGTGTGAAACGGGCGCTTGCGCCCTGCCACCACGTTTGGCGAGTTTGGATCCATCGAAAATCCAACGCCGCGGTTTTGCAAACTGACACCGGTACCCGGCACCACCACACCAGAGCCAAAGCCCATGTAGTTGGACTGAATAAACGAAATCATCATGCCGCTTTCGTCAGCAGCGGTTAGGTAAATCGTGCCGCCCGTTGCAGGCTGACCGGGGCCGAAATGCGTGGCTTTGCTCGGATCAATCAGTTTGGCGCGTTCGGCCAAATAGGCGTCATCGAGCATTTGTGCTGGGCTGACGTCCATTGTGCGTCCGTCAGACACGTAACGGTACAAATCGGCCATGGCAAGTTTCATTGCTTCGATTTGAATATGCTGCGACTCAACTGAGTCTACCTTCATACTTGCCAGATCAAAGTGTTCAAGAATGCCAAGCGCCATCAAGGCTGCGATGCCCTGCCCGTTTGGCGGAATTTCGTGCAGCGTATAACCACGATAGTTTTTTGAAATCGGCGTGACCCAGTCTGGCTTGTAGCTGCGCAAATCATCAAGGGTATGTACCCCGCCGTTGGCTTGAATGAACGCAATGATTTTTTCGGCGGTTTCGCCTTCATAGAGGTCGCGGCCTTTCGTTGCACCGATACGACGCAATGTGTTGGCGACATCTTTAAACACAAAGCGCTCACCAACGTGCGGCGCGCGACCATTGGGCATAAAGGTATGCGCAAAGCCAGGCTGATCTTTGAGCTCAGGCACGGCAGCCGCCCACTTTTGCGCCACCACTGGGGGCACAGCATAGCCACGCTCTGCAATCTCAATGGCGGGCTCCATCAAATCTGCAAACGGCAGTTTGCCGTAACGCTCGTGCAAGGCGGCCCAACCCGCCACCACGCCGGGGATGGTGATGGCATCGACCCCGCGCTTCGGGGCTTTGGCTAAACCATTTTCGTTCACACCGTATTTATTTTTGAAGTAGTCAACGTTCCAGGCCTCTGGGGCATAGCCCGAAGAGTTCAACCCCTGTAAGGTCTTGCCATCCCAGACAATCGCGAACGCATCGCCACCCAAGCCACAAGATACTGGCTCCACTAAGGCAATCGTCGCAGCAGCGGCAATCGCCGCATCAACGGCCGAACCACCCTTGAGCAGCATCCGCAAGCCAGCTTGCGCCGCCAGGGGGTGCGAGGTCGACACCACGTTACGAGCAAACACGGGGATACGAATGGTGGGATAGGGATTTGACCAATCAAACTGTTTCATGGAGGGGGGCTCAGGTAACAAATTAAAGGCGCCGACACATCATGTGTTGCGGCGCCCGGTTGATAAAGCTTTTACGAGTTCAAGTCAATGCAGTGCTCTCATACTCTTGCAATGACTGTGTCCTTGCAAGGTGGGTCAGATTAAAGCGCCGCGTCGCCGCTTTCGCTGGTGCGGATACGAATGGCTTGCTCAACCGGCATTACAAAGATTTTGCCATCGCCAATTTTGCCCGTGCGGGCCGCTTTGACGATCGCTTCAATCACATCGTCAACCATTGAGTCTGGGATCACCATTTCGACGCGGATTTTAGGCAAAAAATCGACCACATACTCAGCGCCACGATACAGCTCGGTGTGGCCCTTTTGGCGACCGAACCCCTTGACCTCTGTCACGGTTAGCCCATTGACTCCGACTTCGGCAAGCGCCTCGCGGACTTCATCAAGTTTGAAAGGTTTAATGATTGCGGTAACTTGCTTCAAGATGGATCCTGTGCAAAAAAATTAAAAAGTTTCACGAAAACCGTTAGACAAAGGATAACGCCAATCACGCCCGTATGCGCGGCCGGTAATACGAGGCCCCGGCGGGCTTTGCTTGCGCTTATATTCGTTGATGCGAATGAGTCGCACGATTTGTTCAACCGCCGACCGCTCAAACCCAGCGGCCACAATCTGCGCCGCAGACTGATTTTGCTCGACATACCGCTCAATAATACCGTCAATCACGTCATATTCGGGCAAATTATCTTGATCGGTTTGGTCAGGACGTAACTCGGCAGACGGCGGACGCGTAATAATGCGTTCTGGAATCACCTCAGACTGACGATTGCGCCAACGGGCCAACCGATAGACCAAGGTTTTTGCCACGTCTTTGAGTACAGCAAAACCGCCCGCCATATCGCCATACAGCGTGCAATAACCAGTTGACAGTTCAGACTTGTTGCCAGTTGTCAGTACCAAATGTCCAAACTTGTTGGACAAGGCCATCAACAACATGCCGCGTAAGCGCGCTTGAATGTTTTCTTCAGTGGCGTCTAAGGCCTTACCTGCAAACATCGGACTTAACACTTGATCAAAACTTGCGGCTAAATCTGCGATCGCGATCTCTTCATAGCCTACGCCTAAACGCTTGACCATGTCGCGCGCATCGATTTGTGAGATATCCGCGGTGTAACGCGAAGGCATCATCACGGCATGCACGTTTTCTGCCCCTAAGGCATCGACGGCAATCGCCATCACGACGGCCGAATCGATTCCACCTGAAAGCCCAAGGATGACTGTGCGAAAGCCATTCTTTTTGACGTAATCGGCCAGACAGGTCGTCAGCGCCTGCCAGACTTGCGCTTCAAGGCCGAGCTCTGGGGCCATTGCTTGCGCAACCAACCCAGCTGCGGTTGACTGACAAGCAGTCATGCTGCTGTCACTTGACACCTCAACCAAACTTAGTGCGCTTGTGTATTCAGGCAGGCGATTAACCAATGCGCCGCTGGCGTCCATGGCAAACGAAGCGCCGTCAAACGTCAGCTCGTCTTGTCCACCAACCAAATTGGCGTACACAAGCGAGCAGCCGGTGCGACTGACGCAACGACGCGCAACCTCAAGGCGCTGCGCATACTTACCAAGGTTATAAGGTGACGCATTGAGTACCAACAGCGTGTGAGCGCCCTGCTGTGCGGCTGCCTCAGGGGCAGCATCAAACCAGATATCTTCGCAAATGTTGACGCCAAAGCAGACGCCACCCACGGTAAAGGTAAAGGGCTGTTCGCCGGCTGCAAAATAGCGCTGCTCGTCAAACACAGCGTAGTTGGGGAGCTCGCGTTTGAAGTACGTACCCAATACCTTGCCATCGACCAGCACCGAGGCCGCGTTGCGAAGCAAACCATTTTGTAAGGTTACGTGCCCGACGACCACGTGCAAACCCTTTAAGGGCGCCAAGTTTGCACACAAATCGTTGAGCACTTGGCCGCATAGTTCAATAAATGAAGGCCTGAGCAGCAGGTCTTCGGGCGGATAGCCGGTGAGCGCAAGTTCAGGCGTTAATAACACCTGAGCGCCTGCGGCGTGCGCCAAGCGGGCAGCCTCGAGCACGCGTTGTGCATTTCCTGATAAGTCACCCACTAAAGCATTAATTTGTGCAATGCTGACCTTAACGGCAGACATGAAGATTCCGGCGATACGAGTTATTGTCTGAAAATTATCGCATGCCTGCGAGGTCAGCGCAGCACTCTATAATCGATCCATCATGAAAAACACCCAAAACCTTACGCATAATCAGTTTGATAAAAAATCTGAAGCCTGGTCTGCCCGATTTTCAGAGCCTGTTTCTGACTTAGTCAAACGCTACACGGCCTCGGTCGATTTTGACAAACGTCTGGCCTTGGTCGACATCCAGGGTTCGCTTGCCCATGCCACGATGCTGGCTGCAGTCAAGGTCATTACAGCTCAAGATCTAGCGGATATCGAACGCGGCATGGCTCAAATCCTGAGCGAAATCCAGGCTGGTACCTTCACCTGGCTGCTTGACCTTGAAGACGTTCACCTCAATATTGAAAAGCGCCTGGTTGAGCTGGTGGGCGATGCGGGTAAACGCCTGCACACTGGGCGCTCACGTAACGATCAGGTTGCAACCGATATCCGTTTATGGCTGCGCGGCGAAATCGATCAGCTGAACGAATTATTAAACGCCTTGCGCCGCGCACTGGCTACGGTTGCGCTGCAGCAAGCCGATACGATTTTGCCGGGCTTTACTCACATGCAGGTCGCGCAGCCAGTTACATTTGGCCATCACCTGCTGGCCTATGCAGAAATGTTTGGACGCGACGCGAGCCGGCTGCAAGACTGCCGCAAGCGGGTCAATATTTTGCCCTTGGGTGCCGCGGCTTTAGCCGGCACAAGTTTTCCGATCGACCGCCCCATGGTTGCCAAGCTTTTAGAATTTGACGATGTGTGTCAAAACTCGCTTGACGCAGTCTCTGATCGAGACTTCGCCATTGAGTTTTGCAGCGCGTGCGCGCTGATCATGACGCATATTTCAAGGCTTTCAGAAGAGTTGATCATTTGGATGAGCCCGCGCGTTGGCTTCATTGATTTGCCCGATCGCTTTTGCACGGGTAGTTCAATCATGCCGCAAAAAAAGAACCCTGATGTTCCTGAACTTGCACGCGGCAAAACCGGCCGTGTCAATGGCAACTTAGTAGGTTTGCTAACGCTGATGAAAGGCCAGCCACTGGCCTACAACAAAGACAACCAAGAAGACAAAGAAGGTTTGTTTGATACCGCCGACACGGTGCGCGATACGCTAACTATTTTTGCTGACATGATTGCTGGCATTCAAGTCAAGCCCGCTGCAATGCGTGCCGCTGCACTGCAAGGTTTTGCCACAGCGACTGACTTGGCTGACTATCTGGTCAAGCGTGGGGTTGCTTTTCGTGATGCGCACGAAGCCGTTGCGCATGCCGTACGCGAATGCGAGAAAAAAAATTGCGACCTCGCTGATTTAAGCGTGGCTGAACTTCGTGTTTTTCATGCCTCGGTAGGTGATGATGTTCATCAAGTGCTCACACTTGAGGGCTCTGTGGCGGCCCGTGATCACATCGGTGGAACTGCGCCCGCACGGGTACGGCAAGCCGCTGAAAAAATCTTGGCGCAAACCAAATAACCTAGTCGAACCAGTCGCTCGGTCTGAATCTAACAGCTTCAGACCGAGCAAATTTGCTGCGACAAACACTCTTTAAGTCACCCGAGTCTATCACTGGCAGGGCCGTCAGAGCGCACACATCTAGCAAACGACACCTACAAACGATCGTGTCAGTCTTTGCGCTCAAATACCGCAATCGATTCAATATGACTGGTGTGCGGAAACATGTTGATTGCCCCTGCACTGCGTAAGTAATAGCCTGCTTCGTGCACCAGTACTTGGGCATCGCGCGCCAAGGTCGCCGGATTGCAGGATACATACACAATGCGAAGTGGGCGTTCTGACTGAGCAATCGCAGCAATTGCTTGCACTAACGCATAGGCGCCCTCGCGCGGCGGGTCGATCAACATGCGATCAATTCGCCCGAGGCTTTGAAGCCACGGCTCATCAACTTCAAACAAGTTCAGCGTCTGAAATGTTGCATTCGATATACCCGCCTGAGCAGCCGCTTGTTGGGCACGCTCAGTCAAGGTGGCGCTACCTTCGACACCCACCACTTCGTGACATTGTGTAGACAAAGGCAGCGTGAAATTACCAAGACCACAAAACATGTCCGCGACACGATCCGTGCGTTGCACCTCAAGCAAGCTCAAGGCGCGCGACACTAACACGCGATTGATTTGATGATTGACCTGCGTAAAATCAGTAGGTCGATAAGGCATCCGCAAACCAAACTCTGGCAAGCTGTAGCCCAATTTGTGCTCGTCTTCGGGTTCTAAGGGCTGAACGGTGTCTGGTCCCTTCGACTGCAACCACCATTGAATATGGTGTTGAGCGGCAAAGGCTCTAAGTGTGGTGACCTCTGCGGCGCTTAACGGATCAAGATGGCGCAGCACCAGCGCCGTGACTGCATCGCCTACGCAAACTTCAATTTGAGCAAAGCGGTCGGGCGCCGAGAGCGCCATGATCAAGCCTCGCAGCGGCACGAGCAAAGCCGCAACGTGTGCAGGCAGCACATGACAAGTTTTGATGTCGGCAACAAAGCTACTTTTGCGCTCGTGAAAACCAACTAACACCGTGCCTTTTTTGGCCACCCACCGCACCGAGAGTCGAGCGCGATACCGGTAGCCCCACGTTGGTCCGTGTAAAGGCGGCAGCATTTGCTCGGGCTGAACATTGCCGATATGCGCGAGATTGTCTTCAAGCACACGCTGTTTACTCGCCACCTGAGCTGTGGGATCAAGGTGCTGCATCACACAGCCACCGCACACCCCAAAATGTTCACACCTAGGCTTGACTCGTTGTGATGACTCACGAACAATGACCTGAACGCGTCCGATGTCAAAAGTCGGCTTACGCCGGAAAATGTTTGCGGTGACACGCTCTGAAGCCAAAGCCCCCTCGATAAAAACCACTTTGCCCTCGTGACGGGCCACACCGCGGGCCTCAAGATCAAGGGACTCGACTTGCAGTACTTCTTGAGGCATAAAGATAACTTTTAGTAGAAACTGCAGAGCCCTTTCTCATACAGCTGAAAAAGGTTTGAGCTCTGAGAAAATTATTTTGGCGTTGTCACAGCACCTGTCGGCGCAGTATTGGTACTCGCGGGCGACCCGTTTTGTGACGCGGCACGCGCTTCGGCACGGTCAATCGCAGCTTGCTGCTTGGCACGCGCCGCTGCACGCTCGGCCGAGGCCGCTTGAGAAGCTTTACCCTGCACCGCGTGTTGGTCACGCATATAACCTATCAAGATTTTGCGTTGAGCGGCATTTAACGCATCCCAAAACACAAGCCAAGTGGCCTGCACTTCGTCAAACCCGGCGTCAATTTTGGCACGTGTTTTTTTGCGTAACGCGATGACGTCGCGCGGGTCAAACTTATCAGTCGAAAGCTCTTTGGTTAACTCTGCATACTCAGCCTGACGGGCGACGCGATTGGTATTCCACATCTTACGACGCGCCTCGTGAGCAGCATCTAGCTTTGCACGCTGCCCCGCGTCGAGCACCAAACCCTCAATCAAAGAATCTGGCAAACGCCCCATACTTTCAACCGCAAGAGGCGAAGCAGTGGGTGCGCTGGCAGGCGCCGCTGCGGTGCCGGAATGTTGACTAGTTTGATTCAGTTGATTAGACGAACGTAACATCAACGGCCCATTTTGCGCAGAGGCGCAAAAGCTGACCAGTAACAGGCTGAGCAGGGTCAACAGAGATCGCAAATCAAAGCAACGCATAGGAAGGCTCCGTGAGGCGGTCGGTATCCGCATAAAAGTGTTTTTCATGACCAAGCGGCCAAATATTCTGCCCAATGGGGCTCGGTACTTGCTTGCAAGGTGCTGCGCACTAGATCAACTTCGGCTTGGTAAGCGGCTTGATCGAGTTCGCCACGAATCAAGCGAAAACGACAATAGACCAACCACGTATTGACGACATCGGTTTCGCAATACGCGCGCACTTCGCTGGCTCGCCCATTTGACCAGGCGTCCCAAACATGACTACCGTCCATTCCTAGTTTGCCAGGAAAACCGCAGAGCTTGGCCAGATCATCAAGTGGCGCATTCCCTCGACCATTGTATTTGGCCAAAACGTCCATCAAATCAAGATGGCGCGTGTGATAACGGCTTAGGTAATTGTTATAACGAAACTCTTTATCGTCTTCGCCCATGTCCCAATAGCGTGGCGCTGCAATGCCATGAATCAGGGTGCGGTAATGCAACACCGGCAAATCGAAACCAGATCCGTTCCAACTGATCAGCTTTGGGGTGTAACGTTCGATTGTCTTAAAAAAACTCGTGAGTAGCACCTGCTCAGTATCATCAGCCTGACCCAGGCAACGCACTCTGAAACCTTTGTCGTCGCGAAATACGCAACCTACCACTGCAACACGCTGCAAGTGATGCGGTAGAAACGTGGTGCCAGTAAGCTCTTTGCGAGCCGCAAAGGCCCGTTCGGCGACCTCGGCGTCTGGCACCTCGGCACCCCACTGATGCAAGCGCCGAAGCCCTTCGATATCGGGTATTGTTTCAAGATCGAAAACAAGAGTCGGTGTCATGCGAGAGCCCGTTAGCGGCTGGGCAAGTATTGCAAGGGGTCGACCGGAGTGCCTTGACGACGCACCTCGAAGTGCAAACGCACAGACGCCGCGTCGGTTTGACCCATCTCAGCGATCTTTGCGCCCTTTTTAACGTCTTGGCCCGCCTTCACCAACAAGGTTCGGTTATGGGCATAGGCAGTAATGAACCCGTTGTCGTGATTCACAATGATTAAATTGCCTAAGCCACGAACGCCATTACCCGAATACATCACCTTGCCGTTTGCAGCGGCTTCAATCGCGTCACCCGCGTTACCCGCAATATCGATCCCTTTGGTCGTTTGGGTGAAGCCCTGAATCACTTTACCTTTGGCTGGCCAGCCCCAACTAATCAAGCCAGCATCGGCAGCCGGAGTCACCGTTTCACTGGCCTGAGAATTACTCGAAGGACTACTACCTGTTGCGTCAAGCGGACGCGCCTCAGGCTTGCTGGTACTCGTCGGCCGTGGCGCTGTCGCGCTGGGCTCTGAGCCCTCAGAAAGCTTCAAGGTCTGACCAACAATGAGGCGATTAGGATTAACAAGTTTGTTGAGCCGCAGAATCGTGGCCTCGTCAACACCGTTTGCGCGGGCAATCTTGTTAATAGTGTCGCCCGGCTTAAT
>CALFXX010000023.1 GCA_937952975.1 uncultured Alcaligenaceae bacterium | reverse complement strand
GACCCGCTTGTTCAAGAAGATCGATGTAGGCAGCGATACCCGTTCGCGTGCCCTTAGACGCAGCGTAAGCTTCGTCACCATAGGTAGGCCCGTGATCGCCAAATGAAGACAGTGGCGTGGGAACCGGAGAAAATGTATTGGTTTCGTGATTGAGTCGTGCAAGCAGGATTTTCATGCTTGGCTCGCACGTGCAAGCATGGCATGCAACAACACGTTGCAACCGGCCTCAAGATGTTCGGCTTTGGCGTCTTCGATTTCGTTGTGACTGATGCCGTCTTTGCACGGTACAAAAATCATCGCAGTGGGGGCCACGCGTGCCATATAAACTGCATCGTGTCCCGCGCCGCTCACGACATCCATTTCTGAATGCCCAATCGTTTGTGCGCCCAAGCGCACGGCGTTCACCAAGTCTTGGGCAAAGGCCGCCGGAGGAAAATACACCACTTGCGTCACGCTGATGCTGACCTTGCCTTGTTGGGCAATCACTTGTGCTTGTGCGTTGAGCTTGTCGACCATCGCGGTCAAGGTGGCGTCTGAGTCGGCCCTGAGGTCAACCGACATCTTGACCGAACCCGGGATGACATTGCGTGAGTTCGGGTACACGTCAAGCATACCGACTGTGCCGCGTGCGCTTGGAGCATGATCAAGCGCGAGTTCGTTAACGAGTTGCACCATGTGCGAGGCCGCCAGTAAAGCGTCATGCCGCAAGGACATAGGTGTCGGGCCTGCGTGGGCTTCAGAGCCTGTGATCACGACATCAAACCAACGTTGCCCAAGCGCGCCAGTCACGACGCCAATCGTGATGTCGTGGGCTTCAAGCACGGGGCCTTGTTCAATATGGGCCTCAAAATATGCGCCAATCCCTTTGGGGCTGACTGAATCCTGGCCAGCATAGCCAATCGAATTCAACGCTTGCCCAACCGTGATGCCATCGCGATCTTTTTGAGCCAAGATAAAGTCGGTGTTGAACTCGCCAATAAACGCGCCTGAGCCCATCATGACGGGTACAAAGCGCGAGCCTTCTTCGTTGGTCCAGACCACGACTTCAAGGGGGGCAGCGGTGGTGACGCCGGCATCATTTAAGGTTTTGAACACCTCAAGACCCGCTAAAACCCCATAGTTGCCGTCAAATTTGCCACCGGTCGGCTGCGTGTCGATATGGCTGCCCGTCATGACTGCGGGTAAGCTGTTGTCGAGCCCCGCGCGTCGGGCAAAGATGTTGCCAACGCTGTCGATACGAATTGAACAGCCTGCCGCTTTGGCTTGAGCCACGAAAAAATCACGCCCTTGGCGGTCTAGGTCGGTGAGCGCCAGGCGACAAACCCCGCCCTTAGGTGTAGCGCCGATCTGGGCCAACTCCATCAAACTGTTCCAGAGGCGCGCTCCGTTAATGCGCAGCGCAGCATGTGGCGATAAAGAAACAGTAGACATCCAAGAACTCCGAAGATAAGGTGAGTGAATCAGGTAACCTAGCGAATACCGAGCGAATATGTGTAATAGTGCCTGAAATTAGTTTAAACAGTGTCAGGTTCGACTCCAAAAAGCTCCTGAGTATTGTCAATGTAGCAATCTGTGTCGTACCCGAATGTCGTTTTAGTCGTGTGTCTCAATGTCGTTAGATAAGGTTCAAGCAAACATGAAACTCGATGCGATTTCGCACCGCAACCGCAATACCAAAATTGTAGCGACTCTGGGGCCTGCCAGTAGCGAGCCCGACATGATTCGGCGCTTGTTTGACGCAGGCGTTGATGTATTTCGTTTGAATTTTAGTCATGGCACGCACGCTGACCATAAGCTGCGCTACGACGCCATTCGGCAGATTGAAGCTGATGTCGGTCGCCCAGTCGGTATCTTGCTCGATTTGCAAGGGCCAAAGCTGCGGGTCGGCAAGATTGTGGGGGGTAAGCAGTCGCTTGAAGCCGGCCAAAAGCTGCGGTTCGACCTGGATCCCACCCCTGGCGAGAACGGGCGAGTTCCACTCCTGCACCCTGAGATTTTTGCCGCGATTAAGCCTGGCGATGATCTGTTAATTGACGATGGCAAAGTGCGCGTGCGCGTCCTGAGTTGTGATCCTACCCATGCCAATGTTGAGGTGATCAACGCAGGCGTGATTTCAGATCGCAAAGGGGTGAACGTGCCTGGGGCGATTTTGCCTTTGTCTCCGATCACGACCAAAGACCGCGAAGACCTAGAGTTTGGTTTGAGTATTGGGGTCGATTGGGTCGCCCTTTCTTTTGTGCAACGCCCCGAAGACATTGCCGAACTCAGAGAGCTCGTTCAAGACCGCGCCTGGGTGATGGCCAAGCTTGAAAAGCCCTCTGCGATTGATTCGCTTGAGGCGATCGTGGCGGCCTCAGACGGCGTGATGGTTGCACGCGGTGATCTTGGTGTTGAGTTGCCCCCAGAAGAAGTGCCTGTCTTGCAGAAACGCATCGTGCGCGTCTGTCGCGAAGCGGGTAAGCCCGTCATTGTGGCCACGCAAATGCTCGAATCCATGATTGCCTCGCCTGTGCCGACCCGTGCCGAGGTCAGCGACGTCGCCACCGCCGTATACGACGGTGTGGATGCGGTCATGCTGTCAGCCGAGTCGGCTTCGGGGGCGTATCCGATCGAAGCGGTCAATATGATGGATCGCATCCTCCAGAGCACCGAGCGTGACCCTATTCAGCGCTTGACGATGGACGCGACCTTTCGCCGCCGTCACCGTGATGCCCGCGATGCGATCTCAGCGGCGATTCGTACCGTTGCCGAAACCTTGCCGGTTGCGGCTACTGTTGCTTACACCTCCTCTGGATCGACAACGCTGCGGGTTGCGCACGAGCGACCACGTGCGCCGATTTTGAGTATGACGCCTAACGCCGCTGCTGCGCGACGGTTGTCGTTGGTTTGGGGGGTACATTCAATAACCGCCGCGGACGTTCAAAATACAGAGGACATTGTGTTGCGCGCCACGCAAGCAGCTGAAAAAAATGGTTTTGGCCGGCCTGGCGAGGCCTTGTTGATTATTGCGGGCACACCTTTTGGCGTATCTGGCACGACGAACTTGTTGCGTATTGCGTGGATTGGCGACACGCCGGCAGCGGCCTGATCCGCTACACTTTACAAAAGTATTCAAAATAAATGAGCAGGAGACAAAGCATGGCCCACGCAGGTTTGCGGTTTGGTATTTTTTTAGCGCCGTTTCATCAGCTCGGTGACAACCCCACATTGGCGTTAGAACGCGATCTTGAGCTGATCGAATGGCTTGATCACTTAGGCTATGACGAAGCCTGGATCGGCGAGCATCATTCGGCTGGCTGGGAGATCATTGCCTCGCCCGAGCTTTTCATCGCGGCGGCCGCTCAGCGCACCAAACGCATCATGCTTGGCTCTGGTGTAACGAGCTTACCTTATCACCACCCCTTTTTAGTGGCACAGCGTTTTGTGCAGCTTGATCACATGACGCGTGGTCGTTCGATGCTTGGTTGTGGCCCGGGGGCACTCGTGTCTGATGCCTACATGATGGGTATCGAAGCAGAAAAACAACGCACGATGATGGATGAGTCTTTGGGGGCGATTATGCGTCTGCTTGAGGGCAAAGAGCCTGTCACGCTAAAGACTGACTGGTTTGAGCTGAAAGAAGCTCGCTTGCATCTGGCCCCGTATACCAAGGGCTGCTTCCCCATCGCTGTGGCGACCTCGACAACACCTTCTGGGGTATTGACTGCCGGCAAATACGGCGTTGGTATGTTGTCACTCGGGGCAGGCTTACCTGGTGGCCCACAAAAGCTTGCTGAACAATGGAAACTTGGCGAAGAGCAAGCTGCAAAATTTGGTAAGACCATGAATCGCGAAGACTGGCGCCTTGTGGTCAACATCCATGTGGGCGAAGACGACGAGACCGCAATGCGCGACGTTCGTGCGCGTGAGAGGGTTGAAACCTTAAGCTACTTTAGTGAGACCCTCGGCCGCCCACCGATGCGCAGTGAAGATCCCTTGGGCGATGGCCTGAAGGCTGGCACGACGATCGTGGGTTCGCCCGAAACTGTGGCAGCTGGTATTGCTCGGTTACTCGAGTTCACGGGCGGTGGCGCCGGTGCGGTTATGTTCCGTTCACACGAGTGGGCCACGCGCGAGCAAACGATGCGCAGTTACGAACTCTTTGCCCGTTGGGTGATGCCTAAGTTTCAGGGCAGCATGGATTCGTTATATGCCTCACGCCAGTGGGTCAGCGAGAACCGTAGCGGTATTTTTGGTCCACACATGGGGGCGATGCGTAAGGCGTTTACTGACGCAGGGCAAGAGGTGCCTGATCATATGCGCTTGAAGTTGCACACGGGCCCGACGCCGTTGGTAGAAAAATAAGATGTGCGATTATGGGAAAGGCGCTTTTTGTGGGTGGAAGGGTTGGAGCAAGGTGCCGACACCGCAGGCCGGTGGCGGCAGTGGTCCGTGGATTGATCTGACCCACCGGTTGACCGAAGACTTATCGCGTGCCTCGATTTTTCCGCAACCGCGGATTCGGCAGATCGTAAAAATGCCCGAGAGTCCGCTCAACATCACTGAGATTCACATGGTGGCGCATCATGGCACGCATGTGGATGCACCGCGACACTTTTTAAGTGATGGGCCGTGCTTTGATGAGATTCCACTCGATCGTCTGTATGGCCCTGGTGTGGTCTGGCGTATTGAAAAAGGCCCACTTGAACTGATCGAACCTGCTGACTTTGAAGCGGCGCGCCCCTTGGTGCAGTCAGGTGATATCGTCTTGCTGGATACCGGTTGGGCACAACACGTCAATACCGAATATTACGAAGATCACCCAAGCTTAAGCGCCGCTGCGGCGCAATGGTTAGTGGATCATGGGGTGAAGTTGCTTGGTGTTGACTTTAGTACGCCTGATCTCACGATTCATAAACGGCCGGCCGATTTTGATTGGCCGGTGCATCACATCTTGTTAGCGCATGGTGTGTTGGTGGCAGAGCATGTCACCAATTTACGTGCGTTGGCCAATCAACGAGCAGAGATTTTGTTTCTGGCGTTGCCTCTGGCTGGCTCGGATGGCGCACCTGCGCGCGCGTTAGCTCGACCGCTCGCTATTGCCTAGGTTGGGCCAGCTCAGAAACCCGCGTGATGGGCTGGGCCCGTGTCCAACCTAGTCCTTAAACTGAGGGTGCTAGGCCTTACAACGTCTGTTAAGCGTCTTGCTTTGCTAAGACCGACTCTTGACGAATCAGGTCTAGTACGTGGCGCTTGATATCGTTAAAGCCGGTAGACGTGATGTCGCGGGGGCGGTCTAAATCAATGGCAATGGTTTCGCGAATCTTGCCAGGGCGATGTGTCATGACGACCACCTGTGTACCCAAAATCAAGGCCTCATCGACGCTGTGCGTGACAAAGACAATCGTGCTGCTGTAGCGCTGCCAGATCGTGACTAACTCTTCTTGCATGTCGAGCTTGGTTTGCGCATCAAGCGCGGCAAACGGTTCGTCCATTAAGACAACTGCAGGATTTTGCAGGAGCGCACGCGCAATACCCACGCGTTGAGCCATGCCGCCTGAAAGCTCTCCGGGCAGGTGGTTTTCAAACCCGTTAAGTTTGACCGCTTCAATAAAAGGTTGAGCCGCCGCTTGCCTGTCTTTTTTGCTTAAGCCTTTTAGCTTTAACGCAAAGGCAACGTTATCCCAAACCGGTAACCACGGCATCAGATTAGGCTGCTGAAAGACCATACCGCGATCGGCACCGGGACCAGTGATGAGTTTCCCATCGACCTTAACTTCACCTGAGGTCGGTTTTTCAAAGCCTGCAATCATGTTGAGTAGCGTCGATTTGCCGCAGCCACTCGGGCCAAGCAGACAGACAAGTTCTTTTTTTTCAACGGACAGGTCAATGTTGTCAATCGCCAGCATGTCAGTGCCACGCTGGGGGTCTTTAAAGACCTTGACGATATGATTGAGTTCGATAAATGACATAAAGTTTGCTTAAGCCCGTGACCCTTGCACTGTACCGGCATGTTGCCAGCGCAGTAGGCGATTCATGATCGATTTGATCAATAAGTCGGTTAAAAATCCCAGCAAACCGATGCTGATCATGCTGGCGATCACCAGGTCGTAGCGTAGAAAGTAATACGAATCCCACAGCGAATAACCCAAACCACTTTTCACCGCGACCATTTCTGCGGTCACCGTCAGCATCCACGCTGTACCGACGCCGATACGCAAGCCTGCAAAAATGCTGGGCATTGCAGCCGGTAGCACGACAAAGCGCAAGAGTTGCGCTTCGTTTGCCCCCGCCATTGCTGCCGCACGCAATAAATCGCGGTTGACAGTTTTGACGCCATGAATCGTGTTCATCAGAATCGGAAAAAACGAGCCTAAAAACACCAAGAAGATGGCAGGCTTGTTGGCAATCCCAAACCAGATAATCGCAAGCGGTATCCATGACACGGGCGGAATAGGGCGCAACATTTGTAAAGTTGGCTCGATTGTTTTCTCAACCCAGCGCCACCAGCCAATTGAAACGCCTAGCGTGACGCCGAGCACCCCAGCAAGTGAGTAGCCAGCAAAGACCCGCGTACTGCTCGCCAGCGCATCACCGAGCCAGCGACCTGAGATATCTTGTGCTGACTCATCAAACCCAAAAATCCAATCACCCCAAGTCATAAAGACACGCGACGGTGCTGGTAACAACGCTGGAGGTAGATAGCCGATTCTGGCCAAGAATTCCCAGAGAAGTAGCAAAAATACGGGCACCGCGAAGCGTGCCCGTTGCCCCCACAAATCTGACCACAGCGAGCTCATCGCGAAACCACGCGATCGCTGTGAGCCAGTTGTGTCATCGATATCGATTGGTTCATTGCTGAGGTACCCCAAGATTCAAACGTGGTTGTTGCTGCGTGTCGTGCTTTAAAAGCCAAGTTCTTTCGGTGTTTTGCCTGTCACTGCCGTCAAGAAGGTGTAGTTCATATTCTTGTCGATATCGGCTGTCACGTCGCGCGAAATGTATTTGAGATCGCGCATCATGTCCGCAATCGCGAGCGTGGCGCCACGGTACATGGTGTAGTCAGGATAGGCATTTTGCAATGCCTCAGTCGCGATCGCGCGCTCAAGGCCAGTGCCTTTGACGATGCTATCGACCCAGGCTTGCTTGTCTTTGTTTAACTGATCGACAAGCGCGACGACCGCTGCAACGGTTTGCTTGACGGCCTCTGGCTGGCTTTTGACCACGTCAGAGCGGGTCACGATCAGGTTTGTTAGTTTGCCGGCCGCTTGATCGTACGGAAAATTAAAGTGTTTACCGACTCCGCCCAAGCGAATTTGTGACGCAAAAGGCTCGACCGTGCCGATCAGTTCGATTTCACCGCGCTGCAAGGCCGAATTATGGTCAGCCGGATTGGGGATGTTGACAAACTGTACGTCGCGGGTAGGGTTGATGCCATTTTTTAAGAGTTCACCGCGCATGTGCAGGTCTTGCGCATTGCCACGTGAGGCGGCGATACGAAAAGGTTTACCTTGCGCTTTATAGTCGGCGATGATTTTTTTTAAACCCGCCCAGTCGTTTGCCGCCAGCGGAAAATCTTTAGCGACGATGAGTTCTGAGCCACCGTTGACCTGGCCTGAAATAGCGACCAAATCCATTCCTTTATCTAAGCCTGTCACAAAGTGCAGATACGTGACCTGAGCGATATCGACGCTTTTTGATACGAGCGCGGTCAGCGCGTCGTTGCCCGAAGTAAAGTTGATGGCTTCAATTTCTACCCCTTTGGCCAGACCTGGCACCATCGCCATCGAGAGGCAGTGAGCGCATTTTGCGTAGGCCATTTTTATTTTTGGGGTGGCTTGCGCCAGCGCCTCAAAGGGCAACGCGAACATGAAGAGCAACGTTGTGACGCCGACCGCGCGCAGCCAGACGCTTTTCAAGTGAAGTGAAAGTAGCGAGATGTGATTCATAAAAACTCCTTGTGAGCAATGCGAACTAAGTATTTTTGGTCAAGCAAGATACATGCCACGACGTTGCTGCAACTGCGATAAAGAATCGTTTTATTTATTTTGTGCTGCGTTTAAGCTGTCTCAAGACCCGATGCATCAAACCCGATGCATCAATTTAGTGCGTGCCGTGATTGCTTAGAGTCAGGCTGTCAGGCAATATGATACCTAATCCCAACTTTTTGGAGTTTTAGTCATGGATCTAAGCCGTTTCCCACGTCGTCGTTATTCGCAAGGCCCTTCGCCCATCGAGTTTTTGCCTAACTTCACCAAGGCGTTGGGTGGGCCGCGCGTGTGGATCAAGCGCGACGATATGCTGGGCTTAGCGCCAGGCGGTAATAAAACCCGTAAGCTCGAGTTTTTGATGGGTGATGCGCTTGCTAAAGGGGCAGATACACTTGTGACCTGCGGGGCGCCTCAGTCAAATCATTGCCGCATTACGTTAGCGGCCGCGGTAAAAGAAGGTCTGAAGTGTCGTTTTGTGATCGAAGAGCGGGTGCCTAACAGCTATAAATTTGATGCGACAGGCAATCAGTTTATGTTTCGTTTACTAGGCGTTGAGGCGGTGACAGTTGTACCAGGTGGTAGCAACATGGCTGAGGCGATGGAAAAAGTCGCTCAAGAGGTGCGCGATGCTGGCGGCAAGCCCTACATCATCCCCGGCGGAGGTTCTAACGCGATCGGTGGCCTGGGTTACGTTGCTTGCGCGCAAGAGCTTCAGCAGCAGCTTTTGCAGATGGGCCAGCCGATGGATCACTTTGTCGTGGGCTCTGGAAGCTCGGGCACACACGGCGGCTTGGTCGCTGGTTTTCTAGGTAACAATATTCAAATCCCTCTCGTCGGTATTGGTGTGAGCCGCGATCCTGAAGTGCAGAATCCGCTCGTACACAAAGAGGCGCAGGCGATTTTGGATCTGCTTGGGGTCAAGATCCAGGTACCAAGCGAAGCGGTACTGAGTTTTGGTGATTGGTGGCGTCCGAAGTATTCGGTACCGAACCCTGCAATGGTTGAGGCCGTGCAAATGCTAGCGCGTACCGAGGCGATTTTGCTCGATCCGGTTTACACCGGCAAGATCATGGCAGGGCTCATCGGTTTGAGCCGCAAGGGTTATTTCAAGCCCACTGACAACGTGCTGTTTTTGCATACAGGTGGGGCGACAGCGCTTCATGCTTACGAGTCTGTTGTGCTTGGTGATCCCGCCGACGCTGCGTAAGCAATGACGTTTATGTCGTGGTAATGAGGTACGCCTTGGGAGCCCTGTGATGGGTGGGACGTCACAGAGTGCTTGAGGCGGGTTCGGCTGACACGCTGAGCCCGCGGCGGTCGACCATGCCTCAATTGATACAATCTTATGAAAATAAAAAATAAATATATCCGGAGATAAAAAAACATGAAACTCGGTTTAATAGGCCTTGGCAATATGGGCCGCCATTTTGGTAACCGGTTTTTGGCTGCAGGTCATGAACTTGTCGTGTATGACAATAACCCCGAAGCCTTAGCGCGCTTGAAGCAAAACGGTGCTCGCGTAGCCGCCAGCGCCCAAGCGATGGCAGACGAGGTCGAGTTTGTATTGTTGTGTTTACCAATGCCTTCGATTGTTCAGTCAGTTGTGCAAGGCCCCGCCGGGGTGCTGCAAGGCCAAGCGGTCAAGGTGATCGTCGACTTATCGACGACCGGGCCTTCGGTCACCGATTCGGTCGCAGACGCCGCTGCTGCGAAGCAGATTCAGTGGATTGGAACCCCAGTCAGTGGGGGCACGACCGGGGCAGAGAAAGGCACGCTCACGTTGATGGCGTCGGGCCCAGCTGCCGCTTTCGAGCAAGTGAAGCCTTTATTGTCGGTCTTGGGTACGAATATTTTTTACCTGGGCGAGCAAGCAAGCCTGGGTCAGACAATGAAAATCATCAACAACACGCTTTGCGCGGTCAACATTGTGGCAAGCTGCGAAACCTTGGTCTACGGCGCCAAAGCGGGTTTAGATGCCAAAACAATGTTGGATGTGATTAATGTCTCAAGCGGCCGGTCATTTATCACGCAAGAAAAAGTGCCTCAATGCATTTTGAATCGTGAGTTTCCGACGCGCTTTACAACTGATTTGTTGCATAAAGATATTAAGCTCTGCGTTGAAGAGGCTGAAAAGCTTGGGGTGCCTATGACGGTGAGCCCCGCCGCTCGTCAGTTTCTCTCGTTTGCGATTGGGCAAGGCGATGGCCCCAAAGACTACGCCAATATCATTAAGCATATCGAGGGTTGGGCGGGCGCCGAATTTGGTGCCGCGCAGCCGAAACAATAGTTTAGTTATTTTTTCACTTTTTACGTTGAGGTGCCTATGAAGTTTCGTTTTCTTGTCAGTGCAACGGCTCTTGCCACTGCGTTCGCGATGAATCCGGTCTTTGCGCAATCGGCAGAGACAACCCAACTCGGTGATGAAAAATATCAGCCGCGTGTGGGGCAAAGCGGCAAGGATGTTATTTGGGTGCCCACCAACGACGCGGTCGCCGACGCGATGCTTAAGGTTGCGAAGGTCAGACCAAGCGATCTCGTGTACGACCTGGGCGCCGGGGACGGAAAAATCGCGATTGCCGCGGCTAAAAACTTTGGTGCGACCGCGGTAGGGATTGAGTACAACAAAGAGATGGCAGAGCTTGCCAGGCGCAACACCGAGCGGGCAGGCGTGTCGGATAAAGTCAAAATTATCAACGGCGACATTTTTGTTGAAGACTTTTCAAAAGCGACCGTGGTGACCATGTACCTGTTACCCGACCTAAATTTAAAAATCCGTCCGACCATCTTAAACATGGCGCCAGGCACGCGCATTGTGACCAACTCGTTCAATATGGGTGATTGGGAACCCGACGACACGATTGGTACGGGCTACGCGCAGGGCTATTTCTGGGTTGTACCGGGAAAGGCCGCAGGCAAGTGGGCGCTAAAAGGGATGGAGGGTTCGCAACAAGAGGCTACGCTTGAACTGACGCAGAGCTATCAGCGCGTCGGTGGCACCATTAAGTTGTATGGCAAAACTCAGCCGATTCTGGGGGCAACACTGACGGGTAACCGTCTGAAATTTACCTTCTTGGATCACAGCAAGCAGTCTCGGATCATCGAGGCGACGCTCAATGGCGATGAGTTATCAGGTCAGGTCCTTGAAAATTCACCCCTCTATTCAATTACAGGCACGCGTACTTCACAATGACGTCTTCTACTGTCGCTAGCAATCAACCCACCCAACAACTCAGCGCTTTTAGCGCCATTGCCATTATTGTTGGCATTGTGATTGGTGCAGGGATTTTTAAAACGCCTTCGATGGTCGCGGGTGTCACGGGTGACGCGGGATGGTTAATCGTGGCCTGGGTGTTGGGGGGCGTGATCTCTTTGGCTGGCGCACTTTGCTACGCAGAGCTTGCCACAACGTACCCGCATGCAGGAGGGGATTATCATTTTCTGGCGCGCGCCTTCGGCAAGCCAGCTTCCTTTTTATACGCCTGGGCTAAGGCAACGGTCATCAATACGGGTTCGATCGCATTATTGGCGTTTGTGTTTGGCGACTACATGAGTAAAGTTGTGAATTTGGGACCGCACTCTACGGCACTGTGGGCGATTGGGATTGTGGTGGTGCTCACATTGATCAATCTGGTTGGTTTGAACGCGGCTTCGTGGGTACAAACCTGCTTGACGTTGATCGAGGTGACGGGCTTGCTTTGCGTGGCGGTTGCGGGTTTTGTGTTGTCGGGCGACGCGCCCGCATCGCCGGCGCTGTTTTCCTCTTCACCTAGTTTAGGCATGTTTGGTTTGGCCATGGTGTTTGTGTTGTTAACCTACGGCGGCTGGAATGAAGCGGCCTATATCTCGGCCGAGGTGCGCGGCGGCAAGCGCGCGATTGTGCCTGTGATTGTGATCAGTATCGTGATCCTGACGGTGATCTATTTGCTTTTCAATATTGCGGTACTCGCTGGCTTAGGTTTGTCGGGTCTGGCTGGAAGCAAAGCGGTCGCGGCAGACCTGATGGGTAAGGCCTTTGGCCCTTGGGGCGAAAAAATGCTGGGGATTTTTGTGGCCGTGTCTGCCTTAACCAGTATCAATGCAACCATGATTGTTGGGGCGCGCACCAATTACGCGCTGGGACGTGACTGGCCTGCCCTGCGGTTTATGGGTAACTGGCACGCCGAGCGCGGTTCGCCCGTTGCAGCGTATTGGGTGCAGTCGATGTTGAGTTTGGCCTTGGTGGGCCTGGGTGTCTGGCAGACCGATGGGTTTGAAGTCATGGTTGAGTTCACGGCACCTGTGTTTTGGGCTTTTCTGTTTTTAGTGGGGGTTTCGCTGTTTGTAATGCGAGTCAAAGACCCTCAGGCAGACCGCCCGTTTAAAGTGCCGCTATACCCCTTTACCCCAATTTTGTTTTGTCTGACGTGTGGTTACCTCACGTATTCAAGTGTGACCTACGCCATGAGTAAGGGAGCCGTTTATATTTCTTTGCTCGTGATGGCGGTTGGCGTTGTGGCGCTGGCGATTACCCATTTTTCTAAAAAAGCTGACTGAACGCGAGCACATGTCCCACAAGTGCTGCGGCATTGAAGGTTGAGGAAAGATGCCAACATTGTTTGAGTGCGAGATCGCCCTGACGTCAATGCAGTTGTTGTCAGACCCGCGCTTAGACAGTTGGGTGGGCCACACGTTAGAGCTTTGGTTGTTTGAAGGGGTACAGGCACGTCAGGCTTTCGCCCGTCAACTTCAGCAGCGTGGCATTCAGGCCCGGGTACGAAGCGCATACAAGCCGCTGCTGCACGCATTTTTAGAAGAGGTTGACACCACAACGCTTGCCTCGGTCGTCATCGAATATCCCTGTCACGAGGCGGCCGACCCGCGACGGTTTTTGCTTGAAGGCTATCCCTTAGAATCGCTGCTTCCTGGCATTGAGGTGTCTTGGGTTGCTTCGCACGCGATCGCCTCGGGCTCACTTGAACAACCTACCTATCAAATCAGGTTGACAGACCGCTTGGGCGTGCTGCATACGCAGTCGCTTCTTGCGCCCAATGTGCTCAAGACGGATTTGGCACTCGGGCAAACGTCGCTCTGTCCAACAGGTTTTTTGAGAGTCAGCGACGCGCAGACGTCTCAGGTGTTACAGGTTCAACGGCTTGAGACCGAGTTTGAGCAGGCGTTTTTGACGCTGATGCGCTGGGTGACTGAACACGTTTGGGTCAACGACGAGCCTTACTTCGAAAGACTTGTGCTAGGCGTTGAATTGCCAGGTCTCGAAACAGTTGATCGGCAAGGCAGGTTGCTAGCCAGTACCTACGAGGCGATGCATGAAGACCTGTATTTTTCGGTGCTTGAGTTTTTTCATCGTCGCTCAAAAAGACCATCGGGTGATCGCCGCTTGCAACCCGGTCAGATTGTGCCTGACGTGCGCGTTGGGAAAGACGTCGTTAAAGTCCGCGTCGAATATTATCCGGCGGGCTCTACGCTTGCAGATTTGCAACACGCGACACTTGAGACGGTTCAGGCGCGCGGTGCCAAGCTCAATCCAGCAACCAATCCAGCAACCAATCCAGCAACCAATCCAACAACCAATTCATCAATCACTCTAGCAACTAATCCAGCGACCAATTCATCAATCAATCTAGCAGTTGATCCAGCAGTCGATCTTGAACTTTGTTCTGAGACGCTTTCGTCCGAGTCGGTTGAAACGGTGCTTGCCTCCATTGCGGGTCAACCCTTTAAGGCACGGTCTCGCCAGGGACGTCTGGTGCAGGGCGTGTACCGCCATGGTAGTTTGCCGGCTGTTGTGTTGACGGGCGGCCAGCATGCCAATGAAGCCTCGGGCGTCGTTGGGGCCCTGAGAGGCGCGCAGTGGTTAGCCGCGCAACCGCTGGCCTGCTTTGCCGTCGTGCCTCTTGAAAACCCAGATGGTTACGAGTTGTTCGCGCAATACCGAGCCCTTCACCCACAGCATATGCATCATGCAGCGCGCTATACAGGCTTAGGTGACGACCTTGAATATCGCGAGCGTGCACCGTGGTACGAAACCGCTGCGCGCAGGCAAGCTGTTGCGCTCACGCAAGCTCAGTTGCACCTGAGCTTGCACGGATATCCTGCGCACGAGTGGACGCGGCCGTTTACTGGTTACGTGCCTCGCGGCTTTAC